>NZ_NPFZ01000041.1:0-44251 GCF_002259425.1 Rhodococcus sp. 14-2470-1a | reverse complement strand
GCGTCGCCCCCCAGGAGGGAGATGGGGGCCTCGCCCCCCCCCCCCCCACCCACACCGCGCCGACGACGTTCTGGGTTCCGAACGTGGAGAACGCGTTCATCGCTCCGAGTGGAGATTCGATCAAGGCGATGACGTCGCGAGGAGCAAGGGCAGCGACCTGAACTGCGCTTTCGCATTTGGGCAGCATGATCACGTTGTACTGAGTGTGTTCGAGTGCTTCGAGATCCGCCGACCACTCGGATGTACGGTGTGCATTGATACGTACGACGGTTTTCGCTGGATCCAGCGGTGTCGCAATCAGGGCGCGACGCGCCGCCGGTTTGTCGGATGCGGAGACGGCGTCTTCGAGGTCGAGGATGACGACGTCGGCCCGCTCCGCAGCCTTGGCGTACCGTTCGGGTCTATCTGCCGGGCAAAACAACCACGCTGGCCCCGGAGGCACCCACGTCATGCGGACCCCTCTTCGGGTCGGAACCGGATCAACGTCTTCCATACGGCGACCGCTACTACGTCGCCGTGCTGGTTCCTGCCGGTGTGTTCGAAGGTTACGATGCCCTCGCCCGGCCGACTTTTCGACGCACGTTTGTCAGTAATCCTGGTCTCGGCATACAACGTGTCGCCATGGAACATCGGTTTGGGGAACGACACCTCGGTAAACCCCAGGTTGGCCACGATTGTCCCCTGGGTCAACTGTGCAACCGACAGACCCACGAGAGTCGACACCGTCAGCATGGAATTGACAGGGCGCTCGCCGAAAACGGTGGTTCTACTGAATTCGGCGTCGAGATGGAGAGCCTGGGTATTCATCGTCTGCGTGGTGAACAACGTGTTGTCGGCTTCGGTGATCGTGCGGCCGGGACGATGCTCGTAGATCTTCCCGAGTGAAACATCCTCGAACCACAGTCCTTGTTGGCGAATGCGTATCTCGGTCACTTCTCCCCCGTGTTCCTGTTCGCTGCGGTGCGCGAGTTGCACCTTTGTGTCGTTCATCGTTCGACCTCGACGACGTCGCCCGATTCGGGGACAACTCGCGCCAATAGCTGATCGACGCGAACCTGGTCGCCGACGGACACCGCTATCTCGGCCGTCCCGTCGATCGGGGTTGTAAGAGTGTGTTCCATCTTCATCGCTTCCACCACCACAACGCCCCTTCCTACGGTGACCGAGCCGCCGTCCGATACCAGCACTGCAATCACCGAACCTGGCATCGGACTGAGGATTTCGGCATCCCCCGAATGCGCGACATCGCCGCGGACGCTGGCTTCGGCGACCGACCGTATCGCCCACGTGCCTGCGGTGTTCGACACCCACGCAGTATCACCGTCCAGGGCGTATCGAAACTTCTCTAGCCGCCCGTCGACCACGATGTGGAGTACGTCGCCGCCGGCCGGCGATGCCTGCAATGACGTGAACGTGCTCGTGAAGAGGGGCGTTGAGCTACTTCGGAGTGAATCTCAGCCGATTGCCCAGGCGGACTGAATTCGGGTCAGAATGCGGCAGGGATGTCGGTGACGTGCTGAAGCGTCGTTCTCCCTCCCTTTCGAAGTGAGAACGCGTCCTCAACCACAGGCAGAAGGCAGTGATAGCGCTCATCGCAAACAAAATGGACGATGCGAGATAGAGCCCGACACCTGTAAGATACGCGACGAGGTACCCTGCTGCGATCGGGGTCAAAATCGAACCGATTCGGCTGATGCCGACGACAGAACCAAGGGCTTTGCCGCGCATGAGGGTTGGATACAGCGGTGGTGTCGCGGCCATGTACGAGGACATCGCTGCGAAGCCACCCATTCCCAGGAGGGCCGCCGCAATGAGTGCGAAAGGACCGTCGAGGGTCAGAGCGAATACGACCTGAGACACTACTGCAATCGCCAGCATGATCCACGCAATTTTTGTGGCAAAGATTCGCATACCGAGAAATCCGAAGACAACCGCACCCAGTATTCCTCCGAAGGTCACGATGGTACCGACCATCGCGCCTGTGGCGACATCGCCGGTAGCGTCTTTGACGAGTTGGGGTGTCCAGTTCGCGACGAAATAGTATGCAGCAACGACCATCGTGTAGCCGAACGTAAGCATGACAGTGGTTGTGCGGTACTGCTTTCCGAACGGTCCTTCTTTGGATTCGCCTCCACCGACGTCGGTGGTACTTTCCGCCGATCGCGCTCCGGGGTCGACGTCGTGCAGATGCATTCTGTGGGCGATCTTCAAGATCTCTGCCCTCGACCGGTGATTGTCCTGCATGACAAGGTAGGCAAGTGACTCGGGGAGCAAGAGAATCATGGCTATCAGACCGACTGTCCCCAGAACCGAACCAGCGAGGAAGAGCCCTTGCCAGGCACCACCAAATGCTTCGAGAAGGATCAGGCCTACGGATCCGGCAGTGAATGCTCCAACCGCGTATCCAATCGTGGTCATCGCCGTACTCATGTTTCGTTGTTTCAGTGATGAATACTCCTGCGCTACCAGAATTGTCAGTGTTCCGACCGCACCGACCCCGATTCCAGTCAAAATCCGGACCCCAAACATCGCCCAAACGTTCGGGGAGAGTGCGGTTGCAATCATTCCTGCCGTACTGAGAGCGGATGCGAGAATGAGAATACTTCGCCGTCCGTAGCGGTCAGCTTGAGGAGCCAAGAAAAGCGCCCCAAGTCCCATGCCGATGAGGGCCGAGCCTGCCAGCCAACCTTTCTGGGCTGTGGTGGCGAAGTCTCCGGGAAGCTGCGGTAGGGCAAACCCCATTACCGCCAACTCGAATCCGTCGATGAGATTGCCCAGGAAACACACCCCAACCACGACGTACTGCCAAACACTCATTCGGCTGTTCTGCACGACCGAAACGACATTCATAGACTTTTCCTTTCGCAACGCTCCACTCGGTGCGCTGCAGGTGGCCATTCTCTCGTCCCGACAGACTAGACGGGCGGGCTTGGTGAGAAATTAATTCTGATACGCATCACTGTCAAGAGCAGAACTCGTCGGCTGTTCTTACGTTGCGCGGAGGATGCCTCGGGGAGGTTCATACTTCAATCCGCGTCGACAACGTGCTTATTCGTTAGGTCCAGATCACGGCTGCCCACTCGCAGAATCTTCTTTGATCGCGCCTGTCATGTGCGCCGTTAAGGTGTACTCCGTCAATTGGTGCCGACCAGGTGCGCTGTCGTTACGCCTCGACGCATGACGACCAATCGGTCGCATAATGAGACGAGTTCGCCTGGGTCGAAAAATCCAATATTCATACCCACACCGTTTACTGCGAGTGCACGCGGGGCATCGTGGAGTTCCAGCGCCGATCGTGCGTATGCCCACCCCTCCAGAAACCCAGGGACGCAGCACTTCTGCCCTAGTTGCGAGGTCGTGAGATGCCTGCTGAAGTTGCCATCGCTGACCACAGAATCCCCGAAGACTTCGATAGCGGCCTCAAAGGTTGACAGTGTCACACCGGCGAAGCGGTTCTTGCGACGTTCAGATGACGGCTGCGATACGCACCCCGCCCATTCATGGGTGCCGCAAGTCATCTGAACGCGTAGCTTGAAATAGCCACCCCCGTCTCTCAGTCCCGTCTCGATATTTCCCACTGCCGCAACTCGTTACGGCGCAAAAGTCGCGTTGATCACTGACTCTCGAGTACTTACGTACGCCGAGATGAATGAGCTGAGTGACCGGGTGGCTACCGCGTTGACCGCGCGCGGCGTGAAGCAGGGGCAGCTCGTGTCGCTGTTCGCGCAAAATCGCGGGCTCACCCTGCACCAACACCCCGACCTAGTCACCGCACCGTTTTATCCAAGAGGCGCGCCAGCCAGACCGCAGCAACGGTCATGCTCGCCTGGTCATGTCGCTACGCGAGGTAGCGACTCCGGCCGACGTCGTTGCGCTGTGACCTCAACTGCTGCAACGACTTTCGTTGATGCGTCAGCGCCTCCGCCTACCGGCATTCTTGCTGTGATGAGGGTTCGCCTGCTCGATAGGGAGTTCGACGCATGGGATCGCGTGAGGGATGTGTCAGGTCTTCTCTCCCGGCCGAGTCCGGACCGTGTCCATCACCGATGCCGGAACGGAGAGGTGCCGCGAGCGCACGAACTCTCCGAGTCCTTTGGCCTGTGTGTCCAGGTCGAGGTTGCTCGCTGTCCCGTCGCCCAACCACCCGACGATGGTGACACCCACAGCCCGTACGGTCGGGATGGTCCACAGTCGAAGCTCCGAACGGGGGTGATCCGGCAGCAAGCCTGCCACGTTCTCTGGCGTCCACCAGGCCCTCAAGAATTCGAAGGCCTCGGTGGAGAGGGTCCATACCCCGAGTGTTGCGTTACCGCCTTTGTCGCCCGACCTGCTTCCGGCGATGCTGCCGAGTGGGACGGAGACGGTTGACTCGATCGGGAGGGCGGCCCCTCCCACCTGCGGCAGCGGCGTCACGGTCGTTTGTGTGGGGACGACCGCTCTGTTGATAGTGCGCGTCGAGCCGCCTACGCTCAGGCGCTCCTGCACCAGGTCGGCGGCGATGAGAGTGGGCCAGAACAGTTGTCGGCGGCGGGCACGGCTCGGCGGAGAGGCGAGCGCCATACCGGGGAAGCCGCCGAGCAGGATCTCCACCAGTACCCGCGGGAAGCGCTCGACTAGGTCGCGGTCCGCGGCCGCGACGGCGACACGCAGAATGCTGGTTCCTTGATCCAGATCGTGCGGGTTGTCCGTTTCCGCCCCGATGAGGTTGATCACCACGTCGTCGAACGATTCCTGGCCGTCGGGGAACTCCGCCCACAGCTGGCGCAGACAGTGATCCGCCTTGGCTTGGCGCTGCATGCCGGTGATGAGCACCGACATCTCGGCCGACCACCCGTAGTCCGACACCACTCCCGCTTTGAGCTGTTCGGGAACGACTTCACCGAATGCGCCGGCGACACGTACGCGGTCCGGGCCCAGCTGCTCCACGGTGAGCCGGTCGAAGCGGGCCAGTACATCGGGGTTCGCGTAATCGGGTCCGCTGATTTCGTACAGCAGTTGGGCGATGACGGTCTCGGTGGTGATGGCCCCACCGGTTCCGGCGTGTTTGGTGATCACACAGGAACCGTCGGCCTCGACCTCGGCGAGTGGAAAGCCCGGGTGCTCGGGGTGGTCGATCTCGGTGAAGAACGAGAAGTTCCCACCCGATACCTGTGCGCTGCACTCGATGAGATGACCAGCTACCACTGCGCCAGCGATCTGGTCGAGATCCGCTGGACCCCAGCCGTGGTGGTGTGCGGCTGCGGCGACGATCGGTGAGGCATCGGACACCCGCCCGGTGATCACCACATCTGCCCCTGACCGCAGCGCGTCGACGATTCCCCACGCGCCCAAATAGACGTTGACCACTGTCGGGGTCACACCCGTGTCGGAGAACGGGCGACCGGTATCGAGGTGTTCGGCTCGCCATCCAGCGCCCTGCAGCTGTTCGAACCGGTCCGTGATGTCGTCGCCGTCCACCACGGCGATCGTCACCTCGACGCCCTTCGCGCGGGCGGCCTCGGCGACCGCGGCCGCACATCCGTGTGGGTTCACACCGCCGGCGTTGGCCACGATCGTCACTCCCTTGTCGCGGCAGGCTGCGAGGACCTCGGCGATCTGGTCGACGAAGGACGTGGGGAAGCCGGCGGCGGGGTCACGGTCACGTTGCTTGGCCAGGATGCTCATGGTGAGCTCGGCCAGCCAGTCGCCGGTGAGATAGTCAATAGAGCCGCCGGAAATCATCTCGGACGGGCCGTGCTTGCGGTCACCGAGAAATCCACTGCAGTTTGCGATACGCACCGTCATGGTCGGATTACCTTTCTAAAACAGGGCGAGGATCGCCGGAACGGTAAGCAGGGCTACGTAGAACGCCATGAACTGCACGCCTGCGTGGAGTTTGAAGGCGCGGGAGAGCAGGCCGCCGACCAGTCCGACTGTGATCACGACAAGGACTCCGTAGATGCCGCCCTCCCACACCGCCACCATGAGGATCAGTGCAGCGAAGGCAGCGACCACGGATTCGTGACTGACGTTGCGCATGACGAACGACGCCGCCGGCGCGGCGAATTTCATCGCCAACGGGTAGACCGCTATCGCCGCGACGATCACCCCGAGAAGTCCGAAGACCAAGAACTCCCACGAAGACATGAACGTGTGCAGATTGTTCACCTCACCGGTCTCGGTGTCCACGGTGAACCGGGGTGGGGCGTTGAACAGCGGCGCGGCCGGGCCGACCGACATCGGGCTTAGCGGTAGCCCGAACGCCACCAGCGGGATCAACGTCTCACCGAGATAGGTGGATTCGGTGGTGCCGTTCTTGACCGCCATCCTGGTTGTCAGACGGTGGTAGGCGTTGTTGGGGAACCGTCGGATCGCCTCGCCCATGATGACGGTCATGGCGACTGGGCTGAACACGAACGTGCTCGCCGAGACCGCGGACGTCGCGGCGGTCAAGCCGACTTGACGTTTGTCGAGAATGGTCAGCGGATTGGGGAAATACCTCGAGGATGTCGAGTTCGACACCGACATATGTCGGGTCTCTACCTCGTCTCTCCGCGCTTCCCTCCGCCCGGCCGGCGACGAGACCAACAACAAGTCCAGGATGAGTGGGCCTGCTGCGATACCGAGGAAGAAGCTCACTGTGAGGGTCTGACCGCCGAAGTCGGCACCGATCGCGCGTAGCCCGAGTATGAGCATGACGAACGGGACGACCACGAGTACGCCCGCGATCCGCGCTTGCGAGAAGAATGCGATCAGTACGGTGGCAGCGAGGAAGATCCAAGGTGCCGCGGCCGTGACAGCGTCGGCGAACGGACTCAAGAGGCCGGCGATACCCACCGAGACCGGCACCGCGATCAGTGCAGCGATGATGCCTCCGCTGATCGCCTTGCGGAGGGCTATGTGCGGTACTCCCAGCCTGCGGAGGAAGTTCGCCTCTTCGAGGAGCGGTATCGCCATCGTGTCGCCCGGTATTCCGAGCATCGTCGTGGGGATTGCGTGCGTCAGGTGTTTGGACACGACCGCGGCGATGAAGAAGGCGAAGATCCCCACCGGCGGGACGCCGAGGAGCACCACGAGCAGTGTGATCGGGGTGATGGTCGCCGTTTCGTCTGTGCCGGAGACCAACCCGAGAGCGCCGAACACGACGGAACCGATGAGGGCCCAGAGCAGCCCGGTGGGAAGCTCCTGAACGATTTGATACAGCATCAGTTGTCACCCCCTTTTCGGGCCGAGCGCTCCTCGGCCTCGACGAACGCCTCGTACAGGCCGAGGTCCTGCATCTCCTGCCGGACCTCGAGCGGAACGGCGGACGTGTTCCCCAGTCCGCCCGGCTCTACCTCAAGATCCCGAAGCGCTTCCTCGAAGGTGGTGCTCTCACCAGGTGCCTCGGTGGTCACAATGCGTTGGGGACGGAAGAGTTTCGCGTTGACGACGGCGGTGACCACGACGATCGCCAGACCGATCAGCAGCGAGTAGGTTCTGGCGATCTCGTCGTCCTCCATCGCCCCCGTGAGCGCCTTCTCGGCCACCAACAGTCCGATCAGAGTGAGGGGAACGCTGATCAGCAAGGCCTTGAACAGATTCCTAGTCTTCACGGTTTCGTTCCAGACACTGATCAGTTCCGGCTCGGCGTCGGAGGTGGCTCTTGGTGTCGGGTCACCGCTCATCGCGACGCAGCCCCTCGAGGAGTGCGATTGCCCGCTCGGCGCGAACGGCTTTCTCCGACACCATGCGCGCGGCCACAGCCGTGATCTCCTCCGGGGTGACTGCGCCTGCGGACACGGCCACGTTGCGGGCGTGCAAAGTCATGTGCCCGCGCTGCACACCCTCGGTGGCGAGCACGCGCAGGCCCGCGACGTTCTGCGCCAAGCCCACCGCCACGATGATCTCGGCGAGCTCCGAGGCGGTGGTCACCCCGAGCATCCGCACTGCTGCTCGCGCCCCGGGGTGGACCTTGGTGGCGCCTCCCACCAAGCCGACGGCCATCGGAATTTCCAGCGACGCGACAAGGTCGCCCTGTGCGTCCTTCTCGAACCGCGTCAACGAGGAATAGCGTCCATCGCGCACGGCGTGGGAATGGATGCCTGCCTCGACTGCGCGGGTGTCGTTGCCTGTCGCCAGGACGACGGCGATGATGCCGTTGGTCGCGCCCTTGTTGTGAGTGGCCGCCCGATAGGGATCTACCTCCGCCAGTGCGGCGGCATGAACGATGTCCTCGACGATGCGCTCCCCACCGAGTTGCTCGGCGGAGAACACCGCCCGTGCCCGAGCCAGTCGCAGGTCGGCCTTGTTACTGAGGATGCGTAGAAGCGCCCGACCATGAGCGATCTCGGCCACGCGATCGGCCAGTGCTTCGGCCATCGTGTTGACCGCGTTGGCTCCCATGGCGTCGCGGACGTCGACGATCAGGTGCAGGACGACATAGACCTGGGTCCGGGCCTCGACCAGCTGAACTGCGATATCCCGGACGCCGCCCCCGAGTTCGACCAGCATGGGGTCCTGCTCGTTCGCGGTCGCGATAAGTTCATCCCGTGCCTCGAGCAGACGCAGACGGGCAGCCTCCGGATCGGATACGTCCACGACCTGGATCTGCGCACGCATGATCGGGTCCGTCGAGCTGGTGACGAACCCACCCGTTTCCCTGGCGATGCGGGCCGCATTGGACGCAGCGGCGACCACCGAAGGCTCCTCAGTGGCCATCGGGACGAGGATGTCGCGGCCGTTGATCGTGAAATTAGCCGCGAACCCGACCGGGATCGGAAGAACTCCCAGGACGTTCTCGATCATGTGGTCCGCCTGATCCAGCGTCAGGGCGGTCGAGGGGTCCCACGCGGCGAAGTCGGCCGGTTCGAGGGCGGAATTGGCGACCACAATCGCTCGCCGCTCGTCCAATGTCAGATCCTTCAGTCCGGGAATCCGGCTGTTCGCCATGTTTTTCACGCCTTTGCGATGTTGGTGGGCTCGGAAAGAGCGCCGGATCCAATGAATAGGATGTGATCCAACGCACTAGGAAGTGACTGTATGGCCGGGGCAATCCCCCAACAATGTGCTCCGAGCATAGGAATACTCTGAGCTTTGTGGAATCAGCACATAACCGCTCCGAGGGACTCATAAAGTCCGACTCTGTCGTCCGGCTGCTTCGCAGTCTCGTCGAGCAGGATTCTGAGTCCGACTTCAGCGCACGCTTACGCCAGGTGGAGGCCGGGCTGCACCCGAGCGCGGCCGCGGACCTGCACGAGCGAGCCCATGCCGTCAGGAGCGCATTGAGGACGGAACGGCGACGAGCGTCTCGGATGCGGGACGTACACGAGGCGACCGGCGACCTGGTGGCGATGCACAGTGTCGATGTGGTCTTACGGGAGATCGCGTCCCGAGCGCGCCGGATTCTCGACTGCGACTACGTCTACCTGAACACCCCCGTCGACGACGGTAGCGGTTCGTACGCCATCCGTACCTGGAGTGGGGACCTCGACCCCGAGTTCCTTGGCATTGTCGTCGAACCCGGCTTCGGCGTAGGGGGCACCGTGCTGTTGACCGGCGAATCGTTCCAGGTCACCGACTACGACACCACCCGGCGGATCACGAAGCGTCCGGCCTACACCGAACTGTTGTCCCGGCAAGGCATCTCCACACTGCTCGCCACACCGCTGGTGGTGTCGGGTCGAACCACCGGACTGCTGTTCGCGGCTCGACGCCAGTCGGCCGCGTTCTCCGAGGACGAGGTCTTCCTGTTGAACGCGCTGGCCCAGCACGCCGCTGTGGCACTGCAGAACGCCGAACTCGACGAAAGCAAAGAGAACGCGCTCGGTGAACTGTCCGCAGCGATCGCGCACAGCGAAGCCAAACGCGGTGAGCAGGAGCGGCAGTCCCGACTCCAGGCCAGGCTCAGTTCTATCGTGCTCGACGGAGCGGGCATCGCAGAGGTGTTGGACGCTGTCCGCGTCGAAGCGAGGATCGACACCGCCTACCTCGATCGTTCGCGTGAGCCCGCCGTCTTCGTCGCCGGCACCCTCACCGGGTTGCCCGACCCCACCCAGATCACGCGACCGCGAGACGAGATGGACCGGCCTGCCGTCCGCTCGGTGTCCACGAAGGGCCGACGCTGGGCAGTGATCGACGTGGTGGTCTACCGCCGTCTGTTGGGACACCTCGTCGCAGGTCCTCGCGCGCTGGAGGACGATACTGCGGCCAAGCTTCTGGAATGGACCTCGCAGGCGGTTGCGCTGTGTCAGTTGTCGACACAGGCCTTGGCGGATGCGGAGCGCCGATCAGCCACCGAAGTGGTCCGGCGGTTGTTGTCGTCGTCGCCGTCCGACACATTGAGACGACAGGTGTCCCGCTCCGGCATCGGCACCGACGGGTTGCGAATCCTTCTGTTCGATGCACGAGACGACTCCGCCGAGCGTCGCATCGCCGAGTACACGATGCTCCACGGCGGACTCGCCGCCATGCTGGAAGATGTTGCGGTCGTTCTCGCGCCCTCCGACGACGATCGGATACTGACCCTCGCCCGCGACATCTGCAGCCGGTACCACTGCAACCTGGTGGTGGGCAGATCGATCACCGATCTCGCCACGATTCGCCGCGAATACACTGCTACCCTCCAAACGCTGCGCCTGGCCGAAGCCCTCGGCTACTCCGCCCAAACGCTGAGAGTCGAGCAATTCGGGGTGTTCTCCCTGTTGTTCACCGACCCCAAGAGCGGTGACCTCGACGCGTTCGTCCGGGTGCACGTGGGTTCGCTGGTCGACGCCGACGCCCGCCACGGCACCGACCTAGTTACCACGGCCCTCTCGATCCTCGATCACGGCCGGGGCCTCACCGCCGCGGCGAAGCATCTCGGCATCCACCCCAACACAGTGGCCCAACGCGCTGAGCGCATCACCCGCCTGCTCGGACCCGACTGGCGAGAGCAACCACGGGCGTTCGAGATTCACGCCGCCCTCAAGCTGGACCAACTCCGGGCTGCTCGATAGTTTGGGGCTATCGTGATGAACCGGGTCGTACTGCGCCATTCGTTACGGAATCGATTGTGCTGCAATGGAGGATGGCATCCTCGACTATGTCGTCTCTGGGCGCACTGCTACAGTAGGCAGCATTAGTGTGCCGTCCCAAGAAGTGCGACAAGATCGAGCTGGCGTCGACGAGTGGAGGCACCGACGTAGTGAGCGGCTCGCCGGCAGCGCCCCGACAACAGCAGTTTGGAGCGGAGAGATCTCCGCGCCGTTGCTCGGCGTGGCATTCGCTCACGGGCACAGTAAATATCGGCAACGAATGTCGGTGTCACTATTGGGGCTGGTACTGGCCGTTGAACTCTGAAATCAAGTTGACGCACTTGAGCTCTGAGACCGATAGAGTCAGACATCGGCGGGGTCGACGTTCGCCAGACCAACCGCCCACTCGCCCCGTCGGCTTCTGCTGGTCGGGTCTCGTTGGCTCGAGTACTTGCGCTCGCAAGAGCTGCTGAGATGTGCGGATATCCCCTCGTGACGGTCCAGTCCCTCGTTGCCCACGGGCCTTTGACCAACTAATCTAAGAGTCCGCGGCAGCGGACTCGATATCGGCTGACCTCTCGCAGACGACGCCCATCCTCGACCGTGGAATTGTCCCAGCGGCTCGTAAGCCGCGGTAGACCGTAGGGGCTGCGGCGAATCGGTGACGGCCAGATCCGCGGGTGTCGATCATGTGGTGGCCGGTGAAAAACCGCCCTGCAGCAGTATTGTCGGGACACCCGCAGCCAGTGGGGCGATGATCGCGGTGTAGAGATCGTAGGCCCATCCGGTGTCGGCGCCACCAGAAGGAACTGCTGGTCTCAACCCCGAGGTAGCCGACACACCCGGCGATGTAGCGCACGGGATGCACCACACCCTTTGGGGTTCCAATGGTGCCAGAGGTGAACGTGTGCACCAGCGCCGCATCTCCTCCGGCGGCCGGTGCGGACCCGACCCCGAAAGGGTTGCGCTGCAACGATTGTCGAGCGCTGAGGACTTCGATGTCCGCAGCAGTGAGCGGCGAGTTTCGCCGGTCATGGCCCGGCGCTGCTCGACGGTGAAGTCCTTGAATCCTGGCGGGCGGCTGTTCGTCATTTCGGCTCCGAAAGGTTGTGCGTGGGAAATCAGCCTTGTTGGGAGGGGACGTTCACCGCAGCGGTCTCAAGCCGTCCGGTCCGAGCGGTCCCCGCGATATTGGGGTTTGATGTCTGAGCTGTGCAGCACACGAGGGTGTGCTGCACCAGCGCCACGGCGAAGCAGGGACGCTCCGTGTGCACGGCCTGGTCGACGATGCCGCTGGAGGTGACATGGGCGGCGCGGAGGTTGGTGGGGTCCGACACCCAGATCGCGTCCTCGGCATCGACGCAGATCCCGTCGGGCAGAATCGGCCCTCCGTCTGGCCCGGCCTCGGAGAGGTCCGCCCAGATGCGGCGGTTGCGCAGTTCGCCCTCGGGCCCGGGGTTGAAAGCGGTCAGGCACTTGCCGACGGTCTCCGCGACGACGATCGTCCCGTCGGACAGCTGCACCATCCCGTTGGGAAAGCGCATCCGCTCTGCCGCCACGGCGACCGCACCCGTTGGGGCGACGGTGGTGAGGTGGGCGGTGGGAGGATTGGCGCCGGGCCCGAACAGTGGATCCGCGTCGGGCTCGCGTGCGAGGAGCCCGTAGAGGTCGCAACCGAAGTCTCCGATCCACGCCCGGCCGGTGGCGTCGACATACATGTCATTGGCCGCCCCCACTGCGATCTTGGACAGGTCGGCGTGCTCGTACAGTGTGCCGCCCGGCTCACGACGGAGCAGTTTGCGATCGCGCATCGAGACCACGAGCAAGCTACCGTCGTCCAGCCAGCCCAGTCCCGAGGGTTGGCCCGGCACCGTGGCGAAGGGCTCGGACATCCAGCTGCTGGTGTCAATGGCCAGCACCTGGTGGGCGTAGAAGTCCGAGAGGTAGAGCCGCCCGTCCGGGCCGAGCAGCGGTGACTCCCCGAAGTGCAGGCCGTCAAGGACCACCGTTGCCGTGCTTTCGTTCATGCTCATGCTCATGCAGGGTCTCCTTTCGCAGGGCACGTGGCTCCTTGCCAGGTCATCCAGCGTAGTGAGGCAAAGTGACGTGGGGCATGGCGTGCAAGCACATTTTTGTCGAGCATTTTTGTGATCTCAACACATCGCCTGGGAGCGGGCGGTGGACGAGGAACATCACAACGGACCTGCACGGGGCGACGGCCGGTGGACCGACGTCGAGGAGCTCATGACACTGCTACTACACGGCCGTGGCCACCAAGTACGACGAGGTCGTCACTCCCTACAAGACGACGTTCCTCGAGGCGGGTCCTGACGCGACGGTGAAGAACATCCTGCTTCAGGACGGATGCGGTGTCGACCTCTCCGACCATCTGTCGATGTCGGTGTCACCGAGAACCATTGGGATCATCAAGAATGCTCTCGATCCGGTGGCTACCCCGGAAAGCGATATCCCTTGCGTGTGGAATGCACCGGTGACCGGAGGCTAGGTCCTTCGGCAGCTCGATCGTGAGGCCCGAATTCAGCAAAGTTCGGGCCTCACTGCTGCCCTACGTCACAGCTGCGTTGTCGCAGTCCGGTTCCCACCGTCGTACTTGGCCCGGTACATCATTGAGTCGGCCGCGCGAGTTGCCTTGGTGATCACCGAACCCCCGTCGCCCCACAGCTCCGACGGGTCGGACACGATGGCTGCACCGACGCTGACGGTGACCGGGATGGGGTCGCTCAGCCATTGCGGTGTCACCGTCGACGGTGACAATGGGGTTGAGGGTGGTGTGATGGCTCCACCCCAGCGGTGGATGCGGCTTCATTCCGGTGGCGACTGCTGCGCCGATGGCGTCGGCACCGGTGATCGCTGCGAGGAGTTCGTGGGTGCCGTTCCCGGTGCAGAAGATCTCTGTGGTCGCATCGTCCCAGAACGTCGCCGCCATCATGTCAGGGGGCGCGGTGATCAGCGGCCCGCACATAGCGGGCGATGACCTCCTCGACCAGACGATGCGCATCAGGGCTCAGGGGCGCTGTCGACGTTGCCGGGGGAATATCGGTTGTCATGTTCCCAGTGCACCGCCGGTGAACCGCAAGAGCAATGCACGATCAGGTACCGAAGCATACTCAGCGGGTATCACTCGATTACGAAATGACGCGGCGAGCATGCCGCGTACACAGGTGCACGCCAGGCCTGGCTCTGAGATGGGCGCGCGCTCAGGGGACCGGGTGTCCGGCAGCGGCGAGCAAGGCAGCCGACCGTTCCCACAGACGATCCGCTGCGGCCGGATCGAGAGCATGGTCGGCGACACCTCGACGGACCCCGGGCACGAAGGGAACAGCCTCCTGACAATCCTCGAAATAGCGTCCGGTCACCCCGGCCACCAGCGGCGAACCGGCGAGTAGTACCGAGGTGGCCGCCCCTTGCTCGGCAGTCTTGGTCGAGACCCCACTCGTTCCTGCCGGGTCGAACGACTCCGGTGGGGAGTCCATGGGCCGCGCAAGTCCGGTGTCCCAGATCCGTCCGGGATTCAGCGCGTTCGCAATGATTCCGTAACCCTGCAGGTTTGCGACTGTCTCGGCGTGGCCCTTCTGCACCGCTACCGAACAGAACTCGCTCTTTCAGCCCGAAATCAGGTACCCCTCGGGGCGCTACCTGCGTCGACCCGTCGCTGTCCCGAAACAGTCGCCTATCCGAATGGAGTGTTTGAGGCCTGGAGAGCTGCAAGTGCGGATAGCGGATTGGTTCAAGCGCTCGTTGCTGGGTCGCGCTGCGCCTTCTTTCTACGGTCGCTCAGCCGCTCAAGGCGGAGGAGCGCACGCTAGCGAGGGCTGCGTGAACCGCGCCGATCAAAACAGCATCGCTTCCCAGTTTCGATGCAACGATCCGCGGCGGGGCCGCCATGTAGGTCCGCACGTGGCGATTTACCGCCTCGATGACAGGGTCACAGGACTCGGCGACAGCGCCGGCGATAATCACTGTGTGGGGGTCGGTAGTACCCACGAGGGTTGAAATTACTAGCGCAAGGCGCTTTCCGAGACGATCTACGATGTCGGAGGCCAGTGGGTCCCCGCCCGCGCATGCAGCAAACACGTCCTCGGCTACCGGACCTTCCGCTGTCGCCTCGAGACTGGTGTGTAGGGAGTGAGGTCCTCGGTCCGCTAGTTCCGAACGGGCCCACTCCCGGGCCAGGAGCCCGATGCCGTCCGTGTCACCGACGCCGTTCACGAAACGTAGGTACGCGAGTTCACCCGCGCCTCCCCGATTTCCACGCAACAGGACGCCGTCGTGGACGATCCCTGCACCCAGTCGCTCTCCGGCGAGCAAGGTGACGAAGCTACTGCGGGGATCGATTTGCCCCCGGCCCTGTTCACCGAGTGCGGCGAGATTGGCGTCGTTCTCTACGATGACTGCCCACTGGTCACTGGGGTGTAACAATACGGCCGGATCGATATCGACGGTATCCCAGAATGTGTTTCCGCTCGGTGCGTGCCCGGTCCGGTCGACTGGGGCGGCAACACCGAAGCAGATGGCACCGACCGATTGTCGAGAAACGTGCGCGTCCGACAGGGCGCGGTCGATGAGGGCGTACAAGTGGCTGCTGCGCGTTGAGGTGTCGTCGGGGTCGATGAATCTGTGCGTGCTCCGACCGCGCACTGTGCCGCGAAGGTCGGCGACGACGACTGTGGCTGTGTGATAGCCGATGTCCACCCCCACCGCGAACGCTGCCGTCTCGCTCAGCGTGAAACGTCGGGCCGGGCGCCCCTTGTTCTTCTTCGAGCCCGCCGTGGCAACTTCACAGATCCACTCGAGTTCGATCAGGTCCGCGCAGACGTCCAACACGGTCACCCGCGTCAGAGTGGTTCGTTCCATCAGTTCGGTGGCCGTGAAGATCCGGTCCGGGGCGCTCCAGAACAGATCCAACAAAATTTCGGAGTTGGAACGACGCAGTAATTGGGTCGAACTGGCGGCGCCGTCGCCGAGGTGTCCAGAAAGAATCATTCGCCGCTCCTTGACATAGATCACACTCTCTGCCATTAATGGTACAGATCATAAATAAACGATCCATATTTAACCTGAGTCGGACGAGGTGCCCGTGATGAAGTGCAGCGTGGATCTACGTACATCCAGCTCCGCTGGAGCGTCGACGGGGCGGCTTCGTGTGTTGTCGCACGTCGCAGCCGCGTCCGCGGTACTCCTCGTGGCTGCGACCGGATGTTCGGTGTTGCCCGACGACGATGTCGTCGTTCTGACCTTCATGCAGAACAAGACCGAACCATCTGTCATCGATTACTTCGATCGGTTGATCGATGACTTCGAGGCCGCCAATCCCGACATTCTCGTAGTGCAGAACAACACGGAGACTACCTTCGTCCCCTCGCTCGTCCGTGGTTCTCCTCCCGACGTCACGACCCGAGGGTGGGGATACACCTCCGGTCAGCTAGCAGGTAAGGATGTCTTCTCCGACCTGTCCACCCTCGCGGCAGCGGACTCGATCGACGAGCGCGTCCAGTCGCTCGTGGAGAATTGGGACCGCACTGGAACCTCTACGGTCCCTGCACTCCCCTTCTCCATCACCGCGGCGGGCGTCCTGTTCAACCGAGACATCTTCGAACGCCACGGAGTGAGCATTCCGACAACCTGGTCGGAGTTCGTGCAAGCGTGCACCACCTTCCAGAATGCGGGTGTGGTTCCTGTCTACGGCTCGTACAAGGATGGCTGGACCCTAGGACAAGGTCTGTTCGACTACACAACCGGCGGCGCGGTCGACGTGGCAGGCTTTTTCGACGATCTGTACGACGCAGGAGCAGACTTCGGCCCTGACAGCCCGCGCACATTCGAGAACACGTTCGGTGACGCAGTCACGAAGATGGACTTCATCCTGTCCAACACCCAACCGAACGCGCCGTCGCGCGGTTACTCCGAGGCAAACGCTGCGTTCGCCAACGGTGAGGCGGCAATGTATCTGCAAGGCCCCTGGGCGCTCGGCGAACTCGCCGAGCTGAACCCCGAACTGCGCGTCGGCTCCTTCCCGCTCCCGGTCACCGAAAACCCTGCCGACAGGAAGGTACGCATCAATATCGACGTAGCAGTGTCGATTCCGCGGCAGACATCACACCCCGAGCAGGCGCGCCGGTTCGTCGAATTCCTGTTCCAACCAGACGTCATCACCACCTACAACGCCCAGAATGCGGCGTTTTCGCCGTTGCGTGATGCGTCGGATCAGCCCGACGAACGGATTGCGTACCTACAGCCTTATATCGACGCCGACGCGTATTACCAGGGCGCATCCGGTTACCCCTCGCCGGCCGTACCCATCAACAATTATATCCAGTCGTACGCATTCGGCGGAAGCGGTACTGACCTCCTACGCACTCTCGACGAGGACTGGCGCCGGGTAGCCGTCCGTAACGCCGAACGCGGGGCCGAAAAGTGAGCACACAATCATGACATCGAAATGGACATCATCTCAGTCGACCCCCGAAGTCGACCCATCCCATACAGGATCCGACCAGGGCATCACGGGCACTGGACAACTCCCACCAACGCCGAGGCCTCGTTCCCGGCGTCGAAAGCTGGATCCGGCCTACTTGGTGATGGTAGTTCCAGCAGTGGCACTGTTCACCTTCTTTCTCGTGGCTCCAGCCTTGATGGGCGCGTTCTTCAGTGTTACGAATTACGCAGGGTACGGCGATTGGGAATTCATCGGCGTCGGCAACTACACCGCAATGCTCGACGATCCCGCCATAGTCGAGTCTTATGCGTTCACGTTCTTCCTCGCGGTAACTGCCGTGATCGTTGTCAACGTCTCAGCCATCTTGATAGCTCTCGGCTTGAACGCAAAGATAAAATGGCGCAGTGGACTGAGGACCGTCTTCTTCATACCCATGGTCCTCTCGGCCATTGTCATCGCCTATGTGTTCAACTACTTGTTTTCCACCTCCCTGCCCACGCTTGCAGAGTCGGTCGGCCTCACTCCGCTCGCCTCGAGCATTCTCGCCAACGAACAGTGGGCCTGGGTCGCAGTCCTCTTCGTCACCGCATGGCAGGCCATCCCTGGAGCGACGATCATCTACCTCGCGGGTCTGCAATCCATCCCGGGTGAAGTGTACGAAGCTGCGTATCTTGATGGAGCCGGCATGTGGCGACGATTCCTAAGTATCACGTTTCCTCTCGTCATCGGCTACGTGGTGATCAACGTCATCCTAGGGTTCAAAGGATTCCTGGGGGCATACGAAATTATTCTCGCATTGACCGACGGCGGGCCGGGTACCGCTACCACAACAGTTGCAATGAGGATATTCAGCGGCTTCAACGGCGGTGACTACGCCTACCAGATGGCAAACTCCATCGTCTTCTTCGCGATTACCGTCGTGATATCACTGCTGCAATTGCGCTTTCTCCAACGTAGGGGGATGACATTGTGATTACTGCCCGCACCACCCCTGTTAGGCAGAACCGCCCACCTGCACCGCAACGCTGGTTCAAATCCAGGAAGCCTCGGTCTTTCTTGGCGGGCAGTGTCAATTGGCCTGCAACGATTCTGATGGTGGGAGCATCAGCCACCATCCTGATTCCGCTTTACTTCACCATTGTCATGGCCCTGAAAACCCCGGACCAGGTGGGAGTAGGGTCAGGACTAAAATGGCCGACGACGATTGCTCTCGACAATTTTTCGCGGGCCTGGGTTATGGTTGACTTCGGAAAGTCACTCATGGTGACCGCCACTGTGACCGTGGTCAGTGTGGTCGGAACAATCCTTGCAAGCTCACTCGTTGCGTACGCGATCACTCGAAACTGGCAACATCCGCTGTTCAAGTTTTCCTACATTTATTTGCTCGCAGGGCTCTTCATTCCATTTCCTGTGCTCATTTTGCCGCTCATCAAGCAGACTGCCGTACTCGGCTTGGATAACCCAGCAGGGGTTGCCGTTATGCATATCGTCGGCGGAATAGCGTTCAACTCGTTGCTGTACATTGCCTTCCTTAGGTCCCTTCCTGTAGAACTCGAGGAGTCCGCACGCATGGATGGAGCCTCCACGTGGCAGACTTTCTGGAAGGTCGTCTTTCCGCTGCTGGGCCCCATGAATGCCACCGTCGGAATTTTTGCGTTCCTTGGGTCATGGAACGATTTTCTGCTGCCGCAGATGATCATTGCAGACCCGTCACTGCAAACCTTGCCAGTGGTCCAAAGCCTGTTCCAAGGCGAATTCAACACCGAATACAACCTGGCGTTCGCCTCGTATCTGATGGCCATGGCACCCACCTTGATCGTGTACATCTTCGCGCAACGTTGGGTGCTTTCCGGTGTCATGCGCGGCGCGATCAAGTAATAGAACTCACACTTAAGAGGTAGATCATGAATGTGGCCGCTGAACAATCGATCAATTCGTTGGCGAGCGAACCTGCTCGGAACCTGGATTCAATGGGTAAAGATTGGTGGAGGCAAGCTGTCGTCTACCAAATCTACCCCCGCAGTTTCGCCGACTCCAACGGCGATGGAACAGGTGACCTGGTCGGCATTACCTCGCGTATACCCTATCTACGCGCTCTCGGGGTAGATGCGATCTGGCTCAGTCCCTTCTACCCATCTGCTCTGGCGGACGGCGGCTACGACGTCGATGATTACCGTGATGTGGATCCGGCGATAGGGACACTGTCCGACTTCGACGAGTTGGTGACCGCCGTACACACCGCAGGAATGAAAATTGTCGTCGACATCGTCCCGAATCATAGTTCCGACCGGCACATTCGCTTCAGGCAAGCAATCGCGGGAGGTCGCGGGTCGGCCGAACGCGACATGTACATCTTCCGTGACGGACTCGGCGATGGATCGTTACCTCCCTCCGATTGGCAGTCGATGTTCGGCGGTCCAGCATGGACGAGAGTGAACGAACCCGATGGGAAACCTGGCCAGTGGTACCTCCACACCTTTGCGCGAGAACAACCCGACTGGAATTGGAGCAACCCCGCCGTACGAGCGGATTTCCTCGAGACCCTGCGATTCTGGGGAGACCGCGGCGTCGATGGCTTTCGTATCGATGTCGCACACTACCTCTCGAAGGATCTTCCCGAGGTCTTGCCGGATCACCAGCAATTGAACACACCTGGCGCGTACCCCGACGGCCTCCATCCGACTGTCGACCGAGACGACGTTCACGAGATCTACGCCGAATGGCGAGCTCTGTTCGACACGTACGACCCGCCCTTGGCTGCCGTCGCGGAAGCGTGGGTCCCCCCGCATCGGCGCGTGCACTACGCCAGAAGCGAAAGCCTTGGACAGGCGTTCAATTTCGACTTGCTCGAAGCCGTCTGGGATCGCAACCAGTTCGCGACCATCATCGCCGACAACCTCGAACTGGCGCGGCAATCGGGTGCATCAAGCACCTGGGTGTTGTCGAACCACGACGTGGTTCGACATGCAACACGATACGGCCTCGAAGACGACCGCAGCCGCGGGCGAGACTGGCTGCTCACCGGCGGAACCACCCCACCCGAGGATAGGTCACTCGGTATTCGTCGAGCTCGTGCCGTTACCCTGCTCGTCCTTGCGTTGCCCGGAAGTGCATACATCTACCAAGGTGAAGAACTCGGGCTGCCCGAGGTCGCTGAAATGCCGCTTACTGCACGACAGGACCCGACCTTCCACCGGTCGAACGGAACCGACGTCGGTCGAGATGGATGCCGTGTTCCGCTGCCGTGGACGTCCTCCGGCGCATCATTCGGTTTCGGCACCGGGGCCGCCCATTTGCCGCAACCGTCATGGTTCGCCGACTATGCAGTCGAAGTACAGGAACGTACATCAGAATCGACGTTACGGTTCTACCGTCAGGCACTTCGGCTGCGTTCGTCGCTCCAGAACACCGAAGAACTGCACTGGCTCGACCTCGGACCTGACGTCATCGCTTTTCGTCGCCCCGGAGGATGGGTATCGATCACCAACTTCGGTACCACCGACATAAGCGCACCTGACGGTGAGCATCTGATCTCCAGCACGGGAACACCCTCGGCCACGATCGCACCCGACGTCACCGCATGGCTGCGAACCGGTCCCAGGGACGAATAGTGCACGTATCGAACTTCTTTCGCCACACCGACAAGAACGATTAAGGATCGAACGCGATGGCAACAATCACTTTCGACAAAGCCACGAGACTGTACGCACGGTCGGACCGGCCAGCGGTAGACACACTCGATCTCGAGGTCGAGGATGGGGAACTGCTCGTCTTGGTCGGGCCGTCAGGCTGCGGAAAGTCGACATCCCTACGCATGCTCGCCGGACTCGAGGAGGTCGACAGCGGCCGGATACTCATCGACGGCCAGGACATCACACACGCTGGTCCACGCGAACGCGACATCGCAATGGTATTCCAGAACTATGCGCTCTATCCACACATGACGGTCGCAGCGAACATGGGTTTCGCACTCGGCCTCGCCAAGGTACCCAAGCCTGAAATTCGACAACGCGTCGAAGAAGCCGCGAAACTGCTCGACCTCCACGACTATCTCGACCGCAGACCGAGCGCACTGTCCGGCGGCCAACGGCAGCGGGTGGCAATGGGGCGGGCACTCGTTCGGTCGCCCCGGGTGTTTCTCATGGATGAACCGCTCTCGAATCTGGACGCCAAATTGAGGGTCCAAACACGCAGTCAGATAACGCAATTGCAACGACGGCTGGGAACAACGACGGTCTACGTCACACACGATCAAGTCGAAGCGATGACCATGGGTGACCGTGTTGCCGTACTGAAAGCGGGGATTTTGCAGCAATGCGCCCCGCCCCGCGAGCTCTATCGGAACCCGGTCAACGCCTTCGTCGCAGGCTTTATGGGATCCCCGTCGATGAATCAGTTCTTGCTGCCCCTGGACGAGAACGGGATCCGATTCGGTGACCAGACAATCGCGATCCCGCGTGAAACCCGCGCTGAAATCGGACGCTCGGAGGTGACAGTCGGCATCCGTCCCGAACACGTCGACCTCACGGACTCCGGTGTAGAACTTGAAATCGATGTCGTCGAAGAGCTGGGCGCAGAAGCATACGTTTTCGGCCGCATCATGTTCGACACACAGTCGATACCGCTGGTGGCACGGGTCGATTGGCGCAACCCCCCGGCAAAGGGCGACGTAGTGCGTGTGCGCCTCGCCGATGCCCACGTGCACCTGTTCCACCCCGGTCCGGAAGGCGCACGCATCCCCAGACTGTAACCACACTCGGCAACCGGTCCAGTCGTGCTCACCTGACTGGCGCGAACCGACCGACTCTCGAATGCCAGCTCGTTATGAGCCAGCACCAACAGTTTTCGGCAATGATGTCACACGGCGCAATTAGTTGAGTTTGGTCTCGGTCGCGTGACTTCGCTCGATGCATCATCTCGCCACCGGTGCTCACGAGTTGCTGGTGCTCAGCAAGCACCGGCAGGACGATGGGCTCAAAAGCCGCGGCGTACGCTCATTCTACCGGTTGCGGAGGTACCGCGTTGGCCAGGCTCTGCAGCGCAGTCGGTGATACGCCCTGATCCGACACGGCGCGAGCAGACGCGGGGATCACTACGACACGGTAGGTACCACCTGCCACGTGAGGGATCGAACCGAAACACCAATCGACGATCTGTAGCGCCAGGACGCAATGCTGCGACCGAGAATCGGGTGCGTAAGCGTACCGCAGCTCCCATAACGCACGGCGTGAAACAGCCCGCGCAGAAGGGTTTACAGGGCTGTACACAAGACGCGGTCTCCCCCTTGCTTCTTGGCGCGATACATCATGGTGTCCGCGCTGCGGATGAGACGTTCGAGCGCAGGCAGGCCCATCTCTCGTAACGCCGATTCGGGTGTCAGTATCGCTGCGCCGATACTGACGGTGACCGGTACCGGACGAGCATCGTCAGCACCGAGAGCCGGACCCAACCCGTCTATGCGATCCTGAATGTCCCCCGGTGGTGCGGCGAGCACCGCGAGGAACTCCTCACCACCGGTCCGCGCGAGCACGCTCGTCACGGACGCAGCCGCGGTGTCGGTGCGGCGCCTACCCCGACGGTCCGTCTCGACAGGAAGTGTGGCCAGTACGTATTCGGTGAGACCGTCGGCGACCGAGACGATCACCCGGTCACCGGCCGCGTGCCCATACTGGTCGTTGACCCGCTTGAACTTGTCGATGTCGATCACCACCGCCGCAACATCCCACCGCCGCTGCTGCGCGTGCTCCCACAGATCGGTCAGAGCGCTGTCCATCCCGCGGCGGTTGTACAGCCCGGTCAATGAATCCAACGCCGCACGGCGGGCATCGCGCGAGATCGCCGTCCACGCCACATGCGCAAACAACGGCACCCCGTTGACCCCGGCCAGGACCACCAGAACCCCAGCGACAATAGTCGCCGGGTCTTCGACTGCGCCCCGGTGCGCGTAGACCGCGAAACCGATGATCACCGCAGTGGAAAACGACACGTGCGCCACCAGCCAACGCGGGCTGAGAAAATACGTGCAAAAAGCGCCGGTGACAGCAAACAAAACAGACCCGATCAACGCCCCGACCGGATCGTAGAGCACCAACATCGACGCCAGACCAACATCCCCGAAAAGCGCAAAAGCAATGAATCCCCGCCGCCCAGGCATCGGACCGATACACCACCGCACCGCCACCATGATCTGCACGACCAGCAACACCCACACCCACGTGGTCGAGATCGTTCCGGACGGGCCGTGACTACTGAACAGCATCACCACCGAGCACAGCGCGAACAACAGCGTTCCGGCTGCGAACACCGCACGAACGACCGAGTGCAACGGACGGGTGGAGCGGTGGGTCAGGACCCACTCGAAATCATGGGGCTGCCGATACCAATCCGACAGAGCGGCCATCATCCGCCCCCATAGGCCGCGGCGATGGCGACCGGACCGATACGTTGACCACCGATCGCCGCGCCGACGATCGACTGCCTCTCTCTCGCCCATCCCCCCGGCAGAACAACCACCGCGTATCGAATGCATGAACTACCCCTCGCGCGACCAACCGATCGCCCCGAATTCTGGCACAGTAGCCGAGGGTGGGACATGCACTTGTCCCACATCCTGATGATCGCCGGATACTGCTCACCCCATTTCTTCGTGAACTCGGTGAACTGTCCTTCGCCGCAGCTTCCGACGGAGCGGTGTAGACCGGCCGCAGATCACGCGCCATCTTGTCCCAGTACTGCCGGGCCGCGAAGCGAAAGGTGTTGCGTATCAGATGAATAATGGAGGTCTGCACCACCGCCAGCTCCCAGGCCGTGTTGATCGCATCCGGCAATCCCTTCAGTCCGTCGCACACCACGATGCAGACATCGGCAACGCCTCGGTTCTTGATCTCGGTGAGCACCGAAAGCGAAGAACTTCGCGCCCTCACCGCCGTCGCCGGCCCAGATCCCCAAGATGTCGCGCTCACCGTTGACGGTGACACCGATTGTCACATACATCGGCCTGATCGCGTGACCTGCCCATCACGGACCTTGACGTGCACCGCGTCGATGAACATCACCGGGTACACCCGTTCCAGTGGCCGGTTCTGCCACTCGGTCATCTCCCCGACGACTTTGTCGGTGATGCGGGAGATCGTGCCCTTCGAGACCGTCGCACCGTACATGTCCTGGAAGTCGGCGGACAATTCACCGGTCGTCAATCCCTTTGCGGTGAGCGACAATACGATCGCGTCGATGCCCGTCAAACGGCGTTGACGTTTCTTGACAATCTGCGGCGCGAACGAGGAGTCGATGTCGCGCGGCACGTCGATCTGCACCGGCCCGATCTCGGTGAGCACCGTCTTCGAACGGGTACCGTTTCGAGAATTGCCGCTGCCGCGGCCGGCAGCGTCGTGTCTCTCGTAACCGAGGTGCTCGGTCATCTCCGCATCCAGTGCGGTTTCGAGGACGTAGATAGCCATCTGACTTCGGAACGCGACCTCGACGCGCTCCAAGCCATCTTGGAGGTGAACCTTCGTGCGCCTTGACCAACTTGTGGTGGAACAGGCGGGTGTGGACCGCGTCCGCGTTAGCGGAGTTGCGGGCGAGCAGATCCCGCGCGCCCTCAAGGCCGGAGTCGTGGCTGATTACGGCTGGGGCAATGTGATGACGATGCTCGTCACGGGCATGGATTGCGGCCGCAAAATTGACTACGCCCTGAAACAGCTGTGGGCCGAGTTCCCTCGTGGGCGTGACACCTTTGACGACGTCGTGGTCAACACCATTGGCCGGCAGATCGACAACCCGGGCTCCCTCGATGAGGCGACCACCCTGTTGCGGATTGCCGTCGCCGATAAGGACAAGTCGCTGGTCGGACGCTTTTCCCGCGTGGTTGTGGAATTGGTCCTGGGAGGCTACCGGGGATGGCTCTGACCTCACCCCTGCCAGGCCTGAGCAGTGCCAGCTCTTCTGGCCCACTCTGCTGCCTGCCGATTGGATCTGTGAACGCGTCACCCTCGGCGGAAGAACTTGGCAGGTTGAGCCGGGCCGGACACAGGTGATTCGCGACATCACAGTAGCAGAGCCGCATCGGACGACCGAGCCGGTCGGTGAAGAGGATATGGTGCGCGCCCCGCTGGGGAGCATTGCTGGCAGCCGCTCCGGAGACAAGGGCGGGAACGCCACGTTGGGCGTCTGGGCGCGCACGGAAGCCGCCTACAGCTTTCCTGTGCGCCTGGTGGACTCCGGAACACGTCGCCGACTTGTTGGTGGCTCCGCCCGAAACAACTCTCCGACTCTGGTACCTGCCGAATCTGCGCGCGGTCGGCGTGACCGTCGTCGGGTGGCTGGGCGAAGGGACCGCTACGAACATTCTGCTCGACACGCAGGCGAAGGGGCTGGGCGAGTTCGTCCGGGCACGCCACATCGACCTCCCACGTCGCCTGCTAGATGCAGCCACTCCTAGGGATGCGGAAGCAGGTCGGCCTGCAGACTACGGAGCCTGAGGGCGTTGTGAACGTCCAGTTGGCGAGGATTGGCGCGCCAGGTGCTCCCGAGAATTCGGTCGATTCTTGCCAGACGCTGCGTCATCGTGTTGACGTGTACCCCTAGCTCCGAAGAAGTTCTGACGGCGTTGCACGATGCGTCGAGGTAGGTGAGGAGCGTAGCCTCGAGACTGGTCCCGTGCCGTCGATCATGCTCAAGCAGGGGCCCGATAGCCGGGGCAACCACAGCATTTAGGGCAGATGCGCCATTCGGCGAAAGAAGAAGTGAGTAGAGACCGAACTCCGCGGTGTCGGCACATGTTCCAGAGCGGCCGAGAGCCTGCATGAGTTTCAGGCACGCGGCCGCCTCCTTGTACTTTCCTGGGAGCTCGAACAACGTGGTGGCCCCGCACACGGAAGCGGTCGTGTTTGTGTCCGGCGTAGCCTTCAACAGGGCAGTCCACATGCCAGCACGCACCTGCTCCGGTGCCTCTGAAACCACAGCGACGAGGTTTCCGTTGTACACCGCGACCAGCCCACCGTGGGCGGCGCAGAAATTGCGTCCGGCGAGCAGCTGCGCATCGCGGTGACCCTCGGAGATCTCGCTTACCAAGACACTGAAGGCTGAGCCGAGCAGTCGGTGCCTTTGAGCTATGCGTTCAGTTGCTGCGTGGTCAGCGTTCTGCTGGCTGATCAGCCATCCCACCACCTCCCCAGAGCCGCGCATATCGGCTTCTGCGGCGGCTGCTTCCGACAGCAAGTGCAGGGTGACTGCCTGCGTTGCGCGCTCCAGGGTACGGATGTCGAGGTCCGACAGAGGTTGCTCGGCTGCGAGAACGATGGAGCCGAACTTGCGCTCTCCTCCGATGGGCGAGGTGACGTAGAGGTCGTGGTCAGCGCGGGTGCCAGCACTCACGGCGTGCCGGGTAACCCCGCTTTGTGCCAAGGCTTCGATCAATTCAGTGTCAAAAGGGGGATGCGGCGCGGCAGGACCGTGGCTGACCACCTCGCAGCCTTCGGGGTCGACCATGGTGACCGAACCCTGGAGAGCATCCGCGATGATCTCGAGGATCTGGCGGACGCTTCCGCCATGCAGGACGATCTCCGTCAGGCGGGAGTGAACGTCTGCCCCTTTTTCCACCGCAGCAGCTTGGGCTTGCAACAGAGCGTTGGCCCTTTCGACCTTCTCAACCGCCGACTGTTGCGCGCGGAACAAGTCAGCGTTGTCGAGTGCGATGGCGGCGTAGGCGGCTAGCGAGGAGACAAGCGCGATCTGGTCCTCGGAGAATGTGGCTGTGGTTCGGCGCGCCGCGAAGAGGATCCCGAACAGCCGGCCATTCGCCTCGACCGGAACGCCGAGCAAGGTCACGATCCCTTCGTGAGTGACCCTGTCGTCGAGGTACGGCGTGTGGATGAAGTCAGGAGATGTCGCGTAGTCCGCCACCTGAACCGGTCGGCCCGTTCGGACCACGTGGCCGCCGACCCCTTCGTCGACCCTGACCGCGGAATCAATAAATGCCGGCGACGCATGCCCGGAAAAGGCACGGACCGCGAAGTGCTCGCCAGACTGGTCGGTCCTCGCCGACAAATAGGCGAGATCGCACCGCAGCAGACGCTGGGTGCGCTGGGTAACGGCGTCGAGCACCCGGTCCGCGTCCCGGATCTCGGTCAGGTCCTTGGCCGCGTCGATGAGGGCAGACAACTGAGCTTCGCGGGCCTCATAGGTAGCCAGTACTTCTCGAAGCTGGCTCACGCTGGCCAGCATCTGCGGGCGAGCTTCACCGAGAGGACGGGAGAGGTCAACGCACTGTTGCTCCAGGTCATACAGACTCTTGAAGATCGAATCGGATGTTGGCCTTGTCGCCATGGCCAGTCCTCCTTCGGAGCCCCGCGGCCTCCTATGTGTAAGGCTCACAATATCGTACCTGAAACTGTGGTTCATCTACGTGTCCTTCGTCTCTTGGTCGTCGATACGATTACCTCGCAACTGGTCAAGATTGGATCGGACCGCCAGAGCCCCTCCCCAGCTGACTCAGAGGGGAAGGGGAGCACGTGAGACACGAAGTCTCACGCTCTGTAGGTCGGAGCAGCAGCAGGAACCTCCATTTCGAGGATCGACCGTGCGCCGCACCGCAGTCGTCGTGACCGATCTAACGGGGCGTGTCGCCTGACCTCGCACATCGCTGCGGCATCGGCACATGCGACAGCGCCCTAGCCACGGGGGCTTTGCACCACAACTCAGTCGGAGATCAGAAGGAGATCACATGTCTATTCACGTCGGCATCGACGTCGGGGGGACCTTCACCGATGCAGTCGCCATCGCAGACGGTCGTGAGGTCAGAGGGAAGGCGTTGTCCACCAAAGATGTCACGACTGGCATCCTCGATTCCCTCGAGGTTCTACGTGGACAACTTGACCTCGACAGCGAGAGCTTCTTCGAGCAGATCAGCCGGTTCGCGTTGGGCAACACGATCGTGACTAATGCTGTCGATGAGTTGAAGTTCGCTCCGATTGGGCTGCTGACCACCGCAGGGTTCCGCGACTTACTGCGCATCAGTCGTTCCGCCCGCGGTGATGCACGCGACCCGCACGACTTGGGCCCACGCGCCGACATCCTTCCGCGGGAGGCCATTCGAGAGATATCCGAACGTGTCGACGCCAATGGCGAAGTACTCGTCCCCGTCGCCGAGAGCGATATTCGCGCCGCCGTCGAGTCACTTCTTGAGAACGGCGCTGAAGCAATCGCAGTGTGCTTCCTGTGGAGCTTTCTCAACCCTGCGCATGAAGAATCAGTCGCCAGATTCCTCGAAGGGAACTACCCAGACGTCCCGTACTCGATCTCATCTCGACTTTCTCCGGTCTACCGCGAGTACGAGCGCATGGTGACCACTGCTCTGGACGCTGCGGTCAAGCCTCTTGTGAGTAGCCACTTCAGCAATCTGGCCGCTGAGATGAAGAACCGTGGCCTGAAGTGTCCGGTGCAAATTATGCAGGTTCACGGCGGCTTCTTGTCGGTCCAGGCAACCAGCGAGGCACCCATCGCCATGTTCAACTCGGGCCCCGTTGGCGGCGTCACCGGCGCACGGTTGCTGGGCACAGCGCTGGGAATCAGCAAAATTCTCACGGCCGACATGGGGGGAACGAGTCTCGACGCCGCGGCAATCGTCGATGGGGAGTTCCGCGTCTCCTCGCGTGCAACCGTGGGAGAGTGGCCCACCAGTTTAACGGCTGTCGACATCGAGACCATCGGATCAGGGGGCGGGTCGATCGCCTGGGTCGATGGTCGGGGCCTGCTGCGCGTCGGTCCGCACAGCGCTGGCTCGGTCCCGGGCCCCGCCTGCTACGGCCGGGGCGGAGAGCAGCCGACTGTGACGGATGCGGCCCTGACCATGGGGCTAATCAATCCCAACTACTACCTTGGTGGCACGATCGACCTTGACGCCGAGCGGGCAAGAAGCTCGGTCGCGCACTACATCGGAAAGCCTCTTGGCCTTGCCACCGATCGTGCTGCGCAAGGGATTTATCGTCTGACCGTCGCCCAGATGTCCAACGCGCTGCGCAAGCTCACGGTGAACCGCGGTCTTGATCCGCGCGATTTCACCATGGTCGCGTTCGGTGGCGCCTGCGGCATGTTCGCTGCAGCGATCGCCGAGCAGGCGGGAGTCCAGCGCGTGGTGATCCCCCGTACGTCCGCCGTATTTTCCGCGTACGGCCTGATGCATGCCGACAGCATCTATTCAATTGTCCAGACGAGTCCGTGGACTTTCGACGCCTCAGCCGACGAGCTGGAGCGGGCGTTCGACAAACTCCAGGGGCAGGCGGAGAAATGGTTCGAGAACGAGGGCATTCCACAGGGGCAACGCGAGTTGGTGCGCGAGGCCGACATGAAATTCGCCGGTCAGATCTTCGAGGTGACCACGCGCCTACCCGACACGCCTTTCACTGAAGACGACAAGGAGGCTTTGCGTCAGAGGTTCATTGAGGACTACGAGTCAGAGTACGGTGCCGGTACCGCTTGGGCCGAGGCCGAAATTCTTCTCATCAATGCACGCGTCCGTGCCATTGGTGCCAGCAAAGTCCAGGAGGTGACACACCGCAAAGGTGAGGACGTGCCGCTCGAGGTCACGCAACGAACGATTGTCGACCCCAAGACGGCGGAGTCTCTTGAAGTGGACGTGTACCGGCACATTTATGACGCGAAAGAGCCGATCCTCGGGCCCTGCATCGTCGAGGAGCCGGACACAACAATTTATGTTCCGCCGGGGTCGAAGCTGCACGTCAATGTAGACCACCTCTCGATTGTCCTTGCGTCTGGCGACGCGTATTCGCCGTCGATCTTGTCAACGAAAGCAGAGTCATGAACGCCATTAACGAAACTTACGATCCGGTTACGCTCGAGGTCGTGCGGATGCGACTGGATTCCATTGTTGAGGAAATGAGCATCGCGATGATCCGCTCGAGTGGTTCGCCGGTGATCACTGAGGCCGGAGACTTCAACACTGCGCTCTTCACACCGGACGGACGAATCTTTGGTTACTCGGATTACGTCCAAATCCACATCGGCTCGGGAAGCATTGCCGTTCGCAAGCTGATTGAGACGATCAACCTCGATGAGTTGCATCCCGGTGACGCGTTCATCAGTAGCGATCCCCACACGGCCGGCTCGAGCCACCCGCCGGATACCACGGTCATCTCGCCGATCTTCTACAAAGGTGAATTGATCGCCTGGGCCCAGTCGCAGGCCCATCTGGTTGATGTGGGAGGCATGGCGCCAGGCGGGTTCGCGCCAGCTGCGACGGACTGCTACAGCGAGGGGCTCCGGATTCCACCGGGCGTCCAGGTCTTCGACCAAGGCAAGCCAGTCGAATCGACGAAGCGACTCCTCTTGAATAATGTGCGCCTGCCCGTTCTCTACTGGAATGACGTTCGCAGCCTCGCGGCGAGCAACAACACCGGTGGAGCCAGGTTGGTCGAGGCCGTCGAGGAGTTCGGACTCGAAACCTTCCGCAACTACTCTGAGCTTAGCTTCCGACTGTCCGAGCAAGTCGTTCGTGAGCGCATCCGACTTCTGCCCGACGGTGTCTGGGAAGCAGAGGAGTGGGTCGAGCACAATGGGCACGAGGACGGTCTCTACCGCGTGCATTGCAAGATGACCAAGGCCGATTCCGACATCACGTTCGACTTCACCGAGTCGAGCGACCAAACCGGTGGCTTCGTCAACTGCTCGTACGGCGCTGCCATGGGCTTCGTTGCAAGCGTTGTCGTGCCAACCCTGGCGTGGGACGTGCCGTTCAACGAAGGCGTGGTGGCAGCGTTCGAGGTTCGCACGCGCAAGGGAAGCATCGTCGACCCGGTGCCGCCGGCACCGATCAGCAATGGACACCTGACCACTGGGGCACGGGTCGGTCGAGTGGTGATGAAGCTACTCAATGAGCTGTGCCGGGAAAGCACCGACGAACAGCTCCAGCAGCGTACCCAGGGAGTTTGGGCGGAGTCGTGGACCGGCGGCATCTCCGCGGGGCTTACCGACGAGGGCGACTACACCGTCATGTTCAACATGGACGGTGGCGGCATGGGGACCGGCGCTCAACCGGACGGCGACGGGCTTGACTGCGGTGGCATGATCCCCCAGGTCAACAATCTGTTGCCGGATGTCGAGATGAACGAAATGTTCTATCCAGTGCTCTACCTGTGGAAGCGCCTATCGCTGCAGAGCGCTGGCCATGGGAGGACCCGCGGAGGCTTGGGTCTGGAGTTCGCTTGGAAGCCGCATGGCGCGCAGTCTCTTGTCCAGACGGTCTTTTCGCCAAGTGGTCAAGTTCCGGCAGATGGCTTCGGCGGTGGTCTACCCGGTGGCGGTAGCGGCCAGCAGATCTGGCGCAACGCCACGGCGGCCGCGCTGCTCGAGGAAGGAGAGACTCCCTCGGAGCAGCTCATCCAAGCAGACGAACTACAGCAGCTCGCCGGCAATGACACCGGACTGACGATTGCCGCACGCGACGTATTCGTCCAGTGGTGCGCGGGGGGCGGCGGCTACGGAGACCCGTTGCTGCGCTCGGCTGTGACTGTTGCTGACGACGTCCGCGACGCGTACATCACAGCCGCAACCGCCGAGCTTGTCTACGGCGTCGTTCTTGACGACCGCAACCATGTGGACGAAGCGGAAACCGAAGAGTTGCGTGGTCGCCTCCGCGAAGCAAGGCTTGGTGGGCAGCCGACGCGGCCGGTCACCTCGGATTCCTCCGTATTCCTTTCGCCGATGCGGCGGCAGGGGAGCGACTGGTCATGTCCCGCGTGCGAGGGTTCCCTCGGCGAGGGCAACTGGATTGATCGTTGTCACGGCACCACTGACGTGGCTGCTGATGTCCTCGCCTCCCTGAAGGTGCGCATCAAGTCACGTGAGGCGGACGGACAGGTGTACCTCGATCAGTACTTCTGCCCGCATTGCGGAACTCAGCTGGAAGCGCGGGTGCGCGTAGAAGCGTCCCCAATGACTGCGTCAGGGAAGGAGTCGGCGAAGTGATTGGGCTTGGAGGTCCTGGGGAAGGCATGGTCGGAGCACTCGCTGGCGTGGTGGTCATCGACCTCACGCGAGTCGTGGCCGGCCCCTACTGTTCGCAAATCCTGGCGGATTTGGGCGCAACGGTGATCAAGGTGGAAAGTCCCCACGACCCCGATTACACGAGGGGGTTCCCCCCGTTCCTCGGTCAGGATGATGGCGACAAGTTCAGCGCCTTCTACGGCCAGTTCAACCGTGGGAAACTCGGTTTCACGATCGATCTGAGCAAGGAGGATGGCAAGAGGGTCCTGTCGGATCTGGTGAAAAAGGCTGACGTGCTCGTTGAAAACTTTCGACCAGGCACCATGGACAAACTCGGTGTGGGCTGGGAGGTCCTCCGGAAGGTCAACCCTCGCCTCGTCTACACCGCGATTTCGGGCTACGGACAGACAGGTCCCCTCAGCCGGCGTCCCGCTTACGACAACACGGCCCAAGCCTCGGGCGGGTTGTGGTCGATGAACGGGTTCCCAGATCGTCCCGCGGTGCGCGTGGGGACCATCATCGGTGACCTCTCGGCAACTCTGTTCGCATCGGCCGGCACGCTGGCTGCTCTACGCCACGCTGAGCGGACGGGACAGGGACAGTTGGTCGACGTTGCACAAACCGACTCGGTGATGGCGTTGACGGAGGCGGCTGTCATCAACTACACGGTCGATGGACAGATCGCGGAACGACTCGGCAATGAGCATTCCTTTGTCAAGCCGTACGACTTGTATCCCTGCAAGGACGGCTACGTCTTCTTCGGCGGATATACCGACAAGTTCTGGCGGATCACGTGCGAGCTCTTCAACGATGCAGAGGCTGCCAACGATCCCTCTATCGCGACGATGAATCAGCGTTTCGAGCGTGAAACCTACGAGACCAAGGTGCGGCCGCGCCTGCTCAAGTGGTTCGCCGACTACACCAAGGCGGAACTCGACGACTTGGCCGGTGAGCACGTGCCCCTGACCCCAGTCAAGAACATCGCGGAGGTCGTCGAGGCCGAGCAGACCAAAGCGCGGGAGATGGTGGTGTCCGCCGACTATGGTGACTTGGGAACTCTTGAAATGTTTGGCCAGCCGATCAAGCTCAGTGAGACGCCAGCCAATCCCGGAAGGCGCGCCAATCTTGTCGGAGAGCACACCGATGCCGTGCTGCAGAGGCTCCTAGGCTACTCCGAGGAGGAAATCACGGAACTTCGAAGGAGCGGCGCAATCTGATGGCGATCCGATATGAGCAGATTGAGGCAACGGCACTCATCACGATCGATCGGCCAGACAAGCTGAACGCCCTAACGCTCGAGATGTACAGGGAACTCGGCGTCGCGTTCGACGCCGCTCGTGACGATGATGCGATCGCGGCCGTGGTCCTCACCGGTGCCGGGCGTGCGTTCTGTGTGGGGGCCGACTTGACGGAGTCGATCCCAGCCTTGGCGAGCGGGGAACTCAGCATTTCAAATTGGGATGGCGCCCACCAGAAGCACACACGGCTATACAAGCCGGTCATCTGCGCCATCAATGGCTTGGCGCTTGGCGGTGGCTTCGAGATCATGCTTTCCACCGATCTCCGAATCGCTGGTGATCAGGCACGCTTTGGGCTCCCAGAGTCTCGCGTTGGGGTTGTGCCCGCGGGCGGAACGCTGGCCCGCCTCGCCCGGCAGATCTCGTATGCCCGAGCCATGGAACTCCTGTTGATGGCTCAACAGGTGGACGCACAAACTGCGATGGACTTCGGTCTCATCAATGCGGTGGTGCCACAGGACGAGGTGCTCAATACTGCCTTAGCGTGGGCACGGCAGTTGGCGGCGTTCTCCGGAGATGCGCTCGAAGTGATCAAGGAGTCTGTTCACCATCTCGCCGATATGCCCTTGGATGCTGCCTTTCACGCCGAGGACCTGTATGCGCGTAAAGCCTTTGCGTCTCCTGACGCCAAAGAAGGTATTCGCGCCTTTGCCGATGGAAGGCCAGCTCAGTTTCCAAGTCGTCGACGGACAAGCTAAGACCGTCGTTCGTCGGTCAGGGCCTACGGCCATACGTTCTGAACATGGAGGACTTGGTATCGACGTGACCGACCACTGACCCAGTGTGAAGACATATCCATACGATGTGGATCGTAGAGAGGTAGCCGGCGAGCCTGGACGTCCTCATGGATGGAATCGTGATACTGACCACGCCATCCGATGATCAAAATGCCGAATGACGCCACGAATGGCGCGCAATGCCGACTAAGTCATCGCTCTACAACATCGGGTGAAGCGCCGGCGTGCGCTGAGTCCGCTGGGGCGACCAGTTTGCCGGCAGATCTCATGTCTGAGCTACCTTCGACCTCGACCTCGGCGCCGGCGCCTCGGCCACCTGGGGCAACGTGCGTCGCGTTAGGGACCTGCGACAGTGGCATCATGGGTGCAGAGCGCTACAGGGGCAGACGTTCAAGGTGTGGCAAAAATGTGGCAGGACGCCCAGCCGGGACCGTTCCTGCTCGACCACTACCAACGTGTTCTTGCAGGTCAGCCCGACATTGCCGTTAGTGACCAACGAAAGTCGTTCAGCGTGCCGCGCCTCGTCGAAATCAACGAGGCGTTCGCCGTGCAGGTGATTGGCGCAGCGCGTGAGCTTGGCATCGACGAGGACACCCTGAACGTCTCGGCGGTGCGATCGCCCTCGGTCACCCGTTCAATGACCGGTGCCCGAATTACCGCGACCCTGCTTAACAACCTGACCACACACGACATGCAGTTCGGCCTCGAAACCATGTGTGTCGGGGGCGGCCAAGGCATGGCCATGGTGCTCGAACGCCTCTCCCGACGACGGCACACAGGTGCGCCACCGCAGGCCGAACTCGTCGAGCAGCGAGTGCACCCTAGGCGTGCACGGACCGATAACGTCCTAGGCGGTATCGGACAGGACTCCCCATGTGCCCGTACAAGCGAATGCACTTTTCGCAAAGACCTGAGGGGCATAGCACTGTGAATACGGGGTTGTCAGCGGCCGGGTGGGAATGGTCGGTGCCCTGCATAGTTACCGCACCGTCAGCCTGTATTGACAGCGCCATCAAATGCGTCGGCCCCAACTTCGAGCAGCCGCTAGCAGTAATTAAGTCAGGTACATGCTTGGAAGTGCTGTAGCGCAACAATTGTCGGTGCTCGACGGAAGGCTGAAAACTCCACGGAGCGAAACACGAAAACCGACGGTCGAGTGATCAAGGTCATGGCAAACTGCGCGGTCTTATATGTCCGGTTTGTCGTAATATATCCAGGGGTTGCACGTCGGGTGCGGCCCCAGTAGATCGGAGTTCCTTTGTTGCGTAGAGTTATTGGCATCGTTGCGTTGGCTATCGCGATTCCTGCCGGCGCGGGTGCGGGAATCGCGACCGCCGCACCGCTTCCGCCAGCGACGGTTCCGTTGCCAGCACCGACGGTCCCAGACGGTGATATGCAGACGCAAGGTACAACAGGTATCAACGGTGGGTATCTGACCGCGGCGCGTGGGTGGTATTCCACGAATCGCTCCTTTGGGACGGTCAGCAGCTTCGGGTCCGTTTTCGGGGTGCAGAATCCGCGACTCCAGGTGCGGATCTTGGACCACAATGGCGGTTTCATCGAAGAGCAGAACAGGTATTGGGGTAATCGCCGGCACCAGGAGTCAGTCTCCCTCAATCACCATATCCCCCGGCCGGCCGGCAGTGTATGTACTACCCTCTGGGAGGGTGGCCACCAGCTGGCGACCGCATGCGAAGCAATCTACTGACTCGTGACTTTGGTGCGTTGACAGCACGGGACTGCATCTTCTAGCCTTGTGAGGCTCAGTCGGCCACGCGCGGCGTACTAACTGCGAGTGCATTACGTCGCGCGTGCCGTCGATAGGTTTTGAAACGTAGTACGGGACCGCTCTCTATTGCACTGATTCCTAATTGCCGTTTTCGGCAGCGGCGATGATCATTTTCAGCAGCTGCGCCTCGTGTTTGAATGCTGTTTGACCACGATTTGTAATGGAGATCCACGTCCGAGTGCTTTTACCATTGTATCCGCTTTGATAGCGAATCATGCCCGCATCATGCAACGTGGTCAGATGTCTGCCCAGATTGCCGTCGGTCAGCTTCAGTGTCGATTTCAAAAATTTGAAATCGACTTCTGAACCCGACGCAAGATGCGCCAGAATGAGCAGCCGCGCTGGCTGATGTACCACGTTGTCAAAAAGCCTGAAGTCACTAGCCTCCATGGATGCGCAAACCTTCATGTTGGCGGATTCTTCGGTTTAAGGCAGTGAATGCTGCAATAGCCAACAGTGCGGCAGCAAGCCCCCCTTGAATGGACGCCGACACCGTCGAGGATTGCACAGACTCACGGATCGAGAGCGCGGATGACCGTATCACCGCAGACCCCGTCAGGGCTCCTAGCAGCAGCACAGCTACACCGGCCAGCCAGGTCACCTGTTGCCGTGACCGCCAACCGAGCACGATATACGTCGCTCCGACAAATGTCAGAAATCCGAAATGATAAGCGGCTACGGGTAGCAGGCTGGGGGCAGCAAGTATCGCAATAAGGGCGGCGACCCCATATCCAACATTTCTGTCGCGGACGCCGCGGCGTTGGGAGACGCAGGCCCGCGCACCCCAAAGTGCAACGAAGGTGCCGGCGATGAAAAGTGAAGTCCCAAGAGACTGTGGAGTGGCCGACCCTTGGCGTGCGGTGCTAATGGCTACAGCGGCAACCGCCAAAGATAGCGTGACCAGCGAAACCCATGAAGAATCACTATTGGAAATAGTCCGCATGCTGCGTCTCAACTCGTCCATAGCTACACTCTCTACCAGAGAGTGAAATAATACAAGCCCAAATTCTGCCTAGTTTATAGTGGCTGTGTGAACTGACTACAGGTTGGCTGCGCTTCGATGGCCCTATGACAGGCTCTCCGGATCGGCACGGCCAGGAGTACTCCTCCGCGCGTGACATACTGCGCGGACAAACGCAGACGCATCGATACCTGGGGTGTCTGGGCGTCGATCTCAGCTGTACACCAAACCCGTCGGTATGCTTGATCCATGGCCGGGCTCGGATTCGCACTCATGTCAGCCGCAATCGTTCTGAACGTGATTTTTGCGGTCAAGGTGCGCAACGTGAATGCCGGACAGCCCCTGCCGCTTCTGACCGGTAAATATTCCACCAAGCCCACACTGCGTGTCACGTCATTTCGGGCGGTCGGCGCAGCAGCCGCAATGCTCGGAGCGGCCAACGTGGTGCAGGCGCTCTGGAACGGCCCGCTGGGATACGGAGCGTTGATAGCCGGTGCAGCCGCGGCGGCTGCGGTGATAGTGCCTCGGCTCGCCGTCGCTGCACAGCACAACATCGCCATCAACCGCCGTGCCGCCTCGAACTGAAACGGCCCTTCTATGCCCCTTGACGGCACGATATCAATGCTCTTACAGGTTCGGTCTGGGCTGTAGGTCAGATCGGGCCGGCTATCTCGATAACGGATGAACATTCGATGAAGCCGGTGACGGTCACGGTCGTCGATGCTGCTGGCTCGACTTCGCGTGTCGTAGCCGTGAAGCCCGCGCCAGCAATTGCGGTGTCCACCACTTCGATGTCGAGTTGGTCGAGGGCGATCAAGTCGTGATGGACACCGTCGTAGTCGACGTACTTCAACGACATGTAGTCAGTTGCCTCTCCCGCCGAATTACTCAGGTAAGTCGGATTGATCAGAAGTTCGATCGAGAAGTCTTCGCCAGGTCGTGCACTGCCTTGATCGAACAGATCGAACTCGGCCGTGGATGCACGGAACGCGCGAGATCCCTCCGTGTTCGTAGTGCATTCCGTCGCGGACCCGGCCGGTAGATGCTTCGTCCCAGTCCAGCCTGATTCGAACTGAATGTAGGTCCCTTGATCGGCGCTCCAGGACATTGCGCTCGCCGCTGGCCTCTGGTCAAGTACGGACCGGCCGCCTCCTTGGCTGCACGCGGCCGTTGCGGCGATTACAAGGGCGACGCCGGTCCACGCAGAACGGGACTGCCCCGGCTTTGGTTGACATCTGATCTGTGAGGATCGCTCCTCACGGTGGAAGGATGTTCACCATGCCGAAAGCATTTCCCGAGGAGTTCCGCCGCGACGTCATCGCCGTCGCACGCAAAGGCGAGGCCCCGCTGCGTCAGATCGCGAAGGACTTCGGAATCTCCGAAGGTTGCCTGCACCGCTGGCTCAAAATTGCCGACCGCGACGACGGAATCGAACGCGGCACTGCCACGAAGACAGGCCTCGACGAGTCCGCCGAGCTGCGAGAAGCCCGCAAACGGATCAAGCTGCTCGAGCAAGAAGCCGAGGTCATGCGTCGCGCGGTTGCCTACTTGTCCCGGGACGTCAACCCAAAATGATCTTCCCCCGCAAGCGGGAGGTGCCCCCACCGCTGGTCCTCGACTTTGCTGGCGACGGAGTCCCCGTCACAGTGACCTGCCGGGTTCTCGGATTCTCCACCCAAGCGTTCTACAAATGGAAGAAACAGCCAGTCACGCAACGAGATTGGGATGATGCGCATCTGATCAACATTGCTCGTGAGATCCACGCCGACGACCCCGCATTCGGCCACCGCTTCATCGCAGACGAACTACCCGACCGCGGCATCACCGCCAGCGAGAACCGGGTCGCGCGGTTGTGCTCACAAGAACGCATCTGGTCGGTGTTCTCGAAGAAGCGAGGCCTGAACAGGAAGGCCGGCCCGCCGGTCCACGATGACCTCGTCGACCGTCAGTTCACCGCACAGGCCGCGGACGAGCTGTGGCTGACCGACATCACCGAACACCGCACCGACGAGGGCAAACTATATCTCTGCGCGATCAAGGACGTGTGGTCGAACAGGATCGTCGGCTACTCGATCGACTCCAGGATGAAGGCCTCGTTGGCGGTATCCGCATTGGATAATGCTGTGGCGCAGAGAGACTCGGTGGGGACGATTATTCACTCGGATCGCGGTAGCCAGTTCCGATCCAGGAGGTTCGTACATGCACTGTCGTGCAACGGGTTACGAGGTTCTATGGGGCGAGTCGGGGCGTGCGGTGACAACGCCGCGATGGAGTCGTTCTTTGCACTCGTGCAGAAGAACGTCCTCGATCGCCAGCGGTGGTCGACCCGCGAGCAACTACGGCTGGCGATCGTGACCTGGATCGAGAAGACCTATCACCGCAAACGCCGTCAACGACGCCTCGGAAAGCTCACCCCCATCGAGTTTGAGACAATCAACCGGACCGCACACGCGGCCTGAATCACTCAACCCCGACAGTCAACTGAACTCGGGGCAGTCCCGATCGCCGAAATGACAGCAGCACCGATTTCGCCGTGAACCCAGCCGAGACCGCCGTTCCATGCTTCTATCGATACCGCAGCGAGATACACGGTGAACAGGACGACGAGCAACGACAGAAGAATGCGGCGGCGAGGATCGACCATATAGGTTCGACCGAGAATCGGCCCTTGGCTGCGCAAATAGTCCACTGAGGACCATCGTCACGCCTTAGTTCGCACTACTCAGGCCGTCCGCAAACCTACATCCGAGACACGGCGCCGTGCGGGGTGCTCGGCACTCAATGCAACCCGGTGAGACCCCTGCCGGCCGATGCGCTGCGTTGGGTCGGCAGTGGTGTAACAGCTCCTCCGTGCCGTCGATATGCCCCACGACTCCGGGGCGGCACCACTCCCCCGATGGACGTCCGCCCCGGGGTCGCCTACACACCGCAAGTCGTAGCCGGCCCACGAACGTAGTGTCCGCACATGCGTGTAGTCGCCGATGTCGACGCAACGGGCTGGTCGTGATGGACCGAACAGCCCGAACTCGCTAGGCGTACTCCCGGCAACTACTGCTCGACGGTGACGGACCGTCGGTCGGCGATCTCGCCAGGGCGTGTCGACAGCTACCGCACCGTCAAGGAAACCTGACACCAGTTTGATTTGTCCATAGCACCTCGTGATGCGGTTCTGGTGCGCCTGACGGCGACTAAACCCTCAACCCGCACCATTGGTGCCGGCTGCAGGGTCACAGGCACCTGCACGTAGGTAACGAACGGTAATTGACTCGATCTGGGCTCCGGACAGGACTACCCGACCCCAGTCGCTCGACAGATCGCACGCCGGACCTGCCGCCGCCTTGACCGCAAGTGGGGGACCGAGGACTAGTTCACGGTCAGCGACCTCAAGATCTGGCGAGTAGTGGACGATGCGTCCCACCCAACTCGTGCCATTTTGCATTCGAACTCTTGCCAGAGGATATGTACCGGATGGGGCATCGTCTCGGAACAACTTCCGCCAGTTAGACACATGGGTGACCCTGCCGGGGTCCTTTCCATGGAGTTTCCAGAACGTCAGTCGTGAAACGAGGAGAGACACCGCGATGAAAACGACTCCAGCCGTGGCAAACCCTCCCAGGTGATCAGCAATGAAGGTTCGGTCTCCAAGGATCAAGTCTCTCGGCTCGACAATGTAGTCACGTGAGCTCTTGAAGATTCCGCGAACTGCGGCACCAAGCGCGAGGATTATGGCGATGGCCCAAACAGTACACCAGGTGGAGACAAGCGCTATCCGTCCTACCTCACGAAAGGCAGTCTCGCGCCGTTCGGCTTGTTTTCGCGCATACAGCAGGTCGAACAGGACTCCTGGTGCGATGAAAGCGAAGAAGCCAAGTATCGCAAACCAGCTTGTCGGGACCACGCGTCATTCCGGAAAGTCGTCGAGAAGTGACGACGCGGATTGACCGCTGGCAGACGTGCCCGCGGGCTCGTCCGTTTGGGGTTGTTCGACTATTCGAGGCGGTGGTGCTTGCAAAGAGTCTGTCGACTTGTCGAAGTACCCTGAGCCCCTGACTGCTTCGTCGGGGTTGCGATCTTGACGGTTGCTCATGCTCATCCCTTCGGCGGATGTTGGTCGCGAGATCGGGGGTAGGTGTTCTTCGCTCCGATGGTGCCGTCCTGTTTCTTGATGACGTGCTCCACTTTGCGGTCGACGGCCATCTCGCGTCCCCGCGCCTGGACATCTGATTTACGGTCACCTGTGTTCGAGGCCTTGCTATTGCCGTGAACACGGTTTTTCCATACCCCGCCCTCGTAGTAGGTCTCGATGTCGCCTTTGCTCATTGGTGCCTCTCTCTGGGCGTAACGGGGTGAAGAGCGGCGGTTCCGGCGTTCTACTCGCAGCCGCCTTATGCAACCTCCGGTGGAGCGTCGGTAGACACTCTTAGCAACAGCATATCCCACGTGGACTAGTTTTCTCATCGGTGGTACAAATAGGCCATGTCGTTCGAACATGAAACCGCACGTTAATGGCAGTATCCACGTCGGAACTGGAAGGTTCCCCGATCTTTGACGACGAACTGGTCCAGCTAGCTACGCTGGCGATGGCAGGTGCCCAGCCGGGGGTGCAGGGTCTCGTTCGTAGGGTCGCCAAGCGAGCACGAAAGGCGCATCCCGATCTTGCTCAGGCTCTGATCGATGTCCTCAGGACGAGTCCGACCCGCAGTGCAGACGGAGCGGCGTCTACCGCGGCGACACCGGTGGATCTGGACACAAGAATCCCTTTGCTGAGGAGAGAATTTCCGGTCATCCTGGATGAGTCTCCGGTGTTGGAACGGGATGTGTCGGACAAGCTTGAGCAGATCGTCGCTGAGCATTTGCAGCTGGACTCGCTATCCGTCGCTGGCCTTTACCCGACCCGGACCGCTTTGTTGGTCGGTCCACCCGGGGTAGGAAAAACCATGTCCGCCCGATGGATCGCTAGCTTGCTCAACCTGCCGCTCCTTACGCTTGATCTGTCGGCTGTAATGAGTAGCTTCCTGGGCCGAACGGGTGGAAACCTGAGCCGGGTACTTGGATTTGCTAAAACAGGTCCGGGCGTACTCCTACTCGATGAGCTTGATGCGGTCGCGAAGAGGCGTGATGACACATCTGAAATTGGTGAACTCAAACGACTCGTGACTGTTCTGCTACAGGAGATCGATCTCTGGCCAAAAGGTTCACTACTGCTGGCAGCAACGAACCACCCGGAGTTGCTAGATCCCGCGATCTGGCGACGGTTCGAAGTGACGGTCAATTACCCGCTGCCTGGCGTGAAGGAAATCCGCGCGATGATCGACGGCAAGTTGGCTGATGAGGCGTTGCCGACGGACCTGCTTGATGGCTTGGCGAGGTTGTTCGTCGGCAGCTCGCTGAGTGACGTCGAGCGCGAGCTTCTGCGATCACGTCGAAACGCGGTCGTACATGGCGTACCTCTTACTGATGCGGTGCTTTCCGGTACACGAGAGAGGTTCCGAGGGTTAGCAGCGCAAGAACGACGAGCGATCGCCACCGATCTGATGCAGACAAACCTGTTCTCACAACGGCAGATTCACGATCTGAGTGGCGTTAGCCGTGACACGTTGCGGAGACACTCGTCGAAAAGCCCGTCAGCAGAGGAGAGATAGACATGGCAGACGCACGGTTTCTTCTCGGGTTCGGCGAGCGGCTATCGGAACGGGTCCCGCCACCCCCCGGTGGTGGTGGTCCAGATCCTGCGTACTCGTTCGAGGACGCGGTCACAAGGCTCGCACCGCGATTGGCCAGCGCCGTAAATATTCTCGGTGAACTTCCACCGTCTGCATGCCCAAACAATGAGGCTGTCAGCATCTTGACGTTGCATCCTCAGTCTGTTGCGAAGTCATATCACCCGAGGCTGTTGCTCAGTCAATACGGATTACGGCAGGTGGGAAGTCGCCCAACCACGATCGAGCCACAGGTCTGGACGAAAAAAGGTGCGCCGACGCCCTCACCATCAACTGAGCTATTCGTGGCGGGCGACCGAGGTGCCTTCGCGGACTGGGCCAGTGATCTGACGTCCGATTCACCCACCGTCAATGATTCGATTCGTAGGCTCGAAGATGTGCGCGCGCCATCCGGGCGAGATGTGCTGAGATTGGGGACCAACGAACCGGACAGCCACCTAACTCTCGAAGTAGTTCTGCACGCGCGAAATTCGGCTAGCAATGCTTACATCATCGAGGCGTTCGCAGAATATACACAGGAAATCGGAGTACAGGCTTCGCTTGACAAGCGGCTGTATGCAGGTGGGTTGTGCTTCTTGCCCATCGAAGCAGATCTCACGAGCATGGCCGAACTGTCGAGATTTTCGTTCCTTCGTACTGCCCGACCAATTCCCAGGATGAGGGAAATCGCGCCGATCGAACGGTCGACGCCCTCCACATTCGCCCCAGCGCAGCTACCCTCGGACGATCCTGTGGATCCTGACCTACGAATCGCAGTCTTCGACGGGGGTCTAGCACCGGGGACCCTTCTAGCAAAATGGACAACTTCGGTTGAGCCTCCCGGTGTGTCGGCCGCAGTTCCAGGTCAGTTGGACCACGGCCATGATGTCACTTCGGCGCTCCTTTTCGGATCTCTGGTGCCGGGTGAGGCCGCGCCCACACCGTACGGGGTCGTTGATCACTTTCGGGTTCTGGATGACAAGGCAGGCAGTGACCCTTTTGAGCTCTATGATGTCCTGGGACGAATCCAGAATGTGTTGTCCGAACGCCGATACGAGTTCTTCAATCTCAGTTTGGGGCCCGCGTCACCTGTAGAAGACGACGAAGTTCACCCGTGGACAGCAATGCTGGATGAGCATCTTTCAGACGGGCACGCCCTCGCGACACTCGCGGTTGGGAACACAGGGAGCTCAGCGGACCCTGCGGAAACTCGGATCCAGATCCCAGGCGACGCGGTGTGAACTGTCCTGGGACTGGTGGAGACTGTGATCTCACCAGGAGAATGCAGGTATGGGTGCACCAAGGAAGTTCGATGCCGAGACTCGTGAGCGGGCGGT
>NZ_NPFZ01000018.1:0-45385 GCF_002259425.1 Rhodococcus sp. 14-2470-1a | reverse complement strand
ATATACTTCGCTTGCCTTCACCGAAGCGTTGATCGAATCGGGGCTGGCCGGATCGATCGGAAGCGTCGGCGATGCGCTCGATAATGCGTTGATGGAATCAACGATCGGCCTGTACAAAACCGAGCTGATCGACCGCCAGAAGTCGTGGACTGGTCGGGCCGAGATCGAACGGGAAACCGCGTCGTGGGTGCATTGGTTCAACACCAGCCGCTTGCACTCCTCGATCGGCTACATTTCGCCCGTCACCTATGAAAACGAGTACCGTCAGCAATGCTCGATCGCCACTTCCGACCGCGAAGTGGCTTGAACCAGGTCTCCATCAGATCCAGGACAGTTCAGTGAACGGGTTCGCGATCGGAGCCAGTGACAGCATCCGAGCTGGGTGGACCAGAGCGCCCTATAGTTCGATTGGACCAGGTCGAAGCCCTGGGGTGATCAAACCAGATGTGATGGGCTTCGGTGGCTCTGGCCGTGAACCGTTCATGGTGTACGACTCCTTGAAAGCCCCGAAGTTGTCCACCACCACCGGTACCTCGTTTTCGGCACCCGCTGTACTTCGGCTAGCGGCAGGTGTACGAGCGCACTTTGGAGATCGTCTTTCTGCCCTAGGCATTAAGGCTCTACTGATTCATTCCTCCGTCGCTGATGACTACTCAGCTGGCGAGGTGGGATGGGGGAAGGTACCCGAAACATTGGAATCGCTTGTAACGTGTAGCGAGAGCGCAGTCCGCGTCGTGTACCAGGGCGAACTTACCCCGAGTCAGTACCTACGGGCACTGATCCCGCTTCCAGGTACCCCGTTGAGAAGCTCGGTCACCTTGAAAGCGACCATCGTGTATGCGACCGCCGTGGATCCAGAAGACCCAGGAAGCTATACGCGAAGCGGCTTGGATGTTACTTTCCGTCCCCACTCACAGAAGTTTAAGAATGACGATTCCGTCGATCCGAAGTCTCGGCCATTCTTCCAACGCTCGGCATTCGATCCGGAGGCGACGCTCAGGCACGATGCGCACAAGTGGGAAACAGTCATGCGCAAAGAAGTTCGGATGCAGGGCCGCTCACTACACGACCCAGTGTTCGATATCCACTACAACGCACGACAAGGCGGCGGAGCCCCCGAGAACGCCGACAAGATCCGGTATGCGCTAGTCGTCGACATCTCGTGCGTGAAGGCAAAGACCCTGTATGACGACGTTGCGCGAACGTTCGCGGGACGGCTGGAAGCATTGCGTCCGCGGGTAGAGATTCCGTTGGCCATCAGGACGACAGCAGGACCGTAAAGTGAAATGCGTGACTTACAATCCGATCTCGGTGACAGCGTTTCCTACGAGGGGTGTATGCACGCGGCGGTACACCTCGACCGAGTCGACACTCGCGTGACCGGTTTGCCGGGCTACGGCGGATCCGTCGGCGCCGTTGCGGGTGCCCTGGGTGACGAACCCGGCGCGGAGCGAGTGCCCGCCGAGCTTGGCGAGGGCGGCGTGGTCGTAGCCGGCTTGTTCGGCGCGGCGGCGGATGGTCTGGTGGATCGCAGCACCCGAGAGCGCGGTTGCGCCGAGGTTTCCGTTCTTGGCAATGGCCCGGAACAGCGGTGCACGGGCGGCGGTGCGACGAGGTACTCCCCGGCGGCACACGTGGCCCGTGAACGGTTCTTGCTTTCTCAATAGTCGGATGACTGAGGGCCGGCCGCCGGCGTCGAATGCGGCGACGACCTGGATCCAGCGGACGTAGGCGCAGGGTGGGCAGGTCTCGTGGGAGTCGGTGTACGGCAGAGCCTTCACCGCTCCCCTGCCCTCTTGGTCGGTCTTCGACTTCCGCAGCCGCACGTGGAGGCCGTCGTGCCGATGCACAGTGATATCACCGCACACCAGCTCCGAAAGTTCGCTGCGCCGCAAGGCGCCGGCGAACCCGAGGAGCAGGATCGCGGAGTCGCGGCGTTCGAGGACCTCATCGGACCAGCCGCGGCACCGGTCCCGCGCGGTCGAGACGAGAACCTTGATGTCCTCGACCAACAACGGGTCCCGCGGGGTGCGGGGACGGTCCCCCGCCGCGGCATACTCCCGCCGGATCCCCGACAAGGTTGCGGTGACCAGTTCGTGTGCGGACGGCGACAGATGCCCGGTGGTGCGGTGCTGGTAATTGATCGCCGCGATCCAGGTGCCGAACGTGGCGACGGAATAGGCCCGCTCCCCCGTCTCGATGCGGGTGTCCGCGGCGTCAACCAGATACGCGGCGACGGTCACCGGGTGCGCCGGCAACGCGACATGGCCTTCCCGGTCGCACCAGCCGGTGAAGCGTCGCCATCCGGCGGCGTAGGTGCGACGGGTGCCTTCCGACCGCGATGACTCCACAGCCTTCGCTATCCGCTTGGCAACGGCCGGCGGGATCTCGGGCTCCACTGCCGCAGATGCAAGCCCCGCAGAACCCACCGGAGTGCTCACCGCAGGTGTTCGGCCTGGTGGGAAGTCCATTCGGGCAGCTTAGCGCAGGTTACAGGCATTTCTGCAGACCCAAAACTGGGCTGAGCTGGCTTTTCGTCGCGTACGGTGCGGAAAATGCAATTTTCGTTGCCAACATCTGAACGCCCACGGGTCACTGTGCACCGCAGGTATTTGATCAGTAATCCTCGAGACGCATTCGAGACTTCCTGCGCGACGGCGGGCTCGGTGCTCCGCCGTCGCGCCGGGGTCAGCTCAGTCGCATACTGCTTTGGCTGCGTCCTCCGCGGTTGCGAGGGAACCGGTTTCGTATTGTCCGATTGCCGCGACCTTCGCTGCTGATGCCGATGTCGGGTCGAAGGTGTAGCCCAGCCATTCCCTTGCCAGGCGACGCGCGAGTTCGATTCCGATGACACGCTGGCCCATGCACAGCACCTGGGCATCGTTGCTGAGTACGGCACGCTCGACCGAGAAGCTGTCGTGTGCCGTGACGGCCCTGATACCGGGAACCTTGTTGGCGCTGATGGCCACTCCGAGACCGGTGCCGCACACCAGCAGCGCACGGTCGGCCGACCCGTCGGCGATCATGCGTGCCGCGGTGACGGCCACGTGCGGGTAGGCGGTGTGCTCGTCGGTTCCGACGCCCACGTCGGCGACCGATTCGACTCGATCGTCCTTCTCCAGATCGGCCAACAGTGCTTGCTTGTACTGCAGTCCGGCGTCGTCGCATCCGACGACGATTCTCAGCTTGCTCATGATCTACGTTCCTTGCTTCGTGAAGAGTTCGGCGACGGTGGCGACGCACATGCTGAGCGACACCGCGCCCGCGTCGGGGGTCCCGACGCTTTTCTCGGCCAGGGGACGTGCTCGTCCCACCTTCGGACGGAGTTCCGCGGTGCGCTGCGCAGCGTCACCTGCCACGTTCACTGCGTCGGACCACGCAGTCCGCCAGTCACTTCCGCCGGCCACGGCTTTCTCGACGGCGCCGACGAACGGGTCGAGAGCGTCGAGCATTGTCTTGTCTCCCAGCGATGCACCGCCCAGGGATGTCAGGGCGTCGTACCCTGCTCGCAGTGCTTCGGCGACGGCCGCGTCGTCCGGTACGCCGTTGTTGCCCAGTCTGTTTCCGATGGCTGTCAGTGCGGCACCCCACAACACTCCGGAGGTTCCACCTGCTTTCGCTGCCCATGCCGAGCCTGCGGCCGCGAGCACCGATCCTGTGCCGCCGTCTCGGTTGACGGCATCGTCCGCGGCTTCACGTGCAGCAGCCGTACCCTTCACCATTCCTCGGCCGTGGTCGCCGTCTCCCGCGACGGCGTCGATGCGGCCGAGTTCGTCCTCCGCAGCAGCCATTCGCTCCGCCAGGGCTTCGAGGGACGATGCCACGAACCGAGCGCACTCCCGCGAATGCTCGTCGGACTCCGGCATTACCGCGGACGCAGCCTCGGCCACGTCGTCGGCCGACCGACGCTCCCCGGTATCGCCGGCGACAACTCCCTTGCGATAGGCGGGAGTGTCCGCCGGCGCGGTCCAGAACCTCTCGAGTTCGTCGTCGAGCCACATGACGGTGAGCGAGCAGCCTGCCATGTCGAGGCTCGTGACGAGTTCCCCCACTTCCGGGTCGACGACGGTGTATCCGTGCTCGCGCAGCCGACGCGACACCGTCTGCCACACGACGAACAGTTCCTCGTACTTGGTTCGGCCGAGCCCGTTGAGGATCACCGCGATGCGCTCGCCGCTGCCTTCGGGCTTCTCGGCGAGCACGCCATCGACGAGCAGGTCCGCAAGCTCGGCGGCCGTCGGCATGTCGTGGGAGGACACCCCGGGCTCTCCGTGAATACCGAGACCGAGATCCATCGTCCCCTTCGCCACCGTGAACAGTGGGTCCCGGGCACCGGGCATCGTGCAGCCGTCGAAGGCCACGCCCAGCGTGCGGGTGGCGTCGTTCGCGGCGATTCCGACCCGCTCGACACCGTCCAGGTCGTATCCCTCGTCGGCAGCGGCCGACGCGCACCGGAACACCGTGAAATCACCGGCGATGCCGCGCCTCTTGGCGATCTGATCCTTCGGTGCGCTGGCGATGTCGTCGGTGACCGCGAGGTACCGAGCGTCGATGCCCTCGGCTCGCAGCTTCTGCACCGCGAGACCGAAGTTCATGACGTCGCCCGCGTAGTTGCCCGTCGTCAGCAGCACTCCCCCGCCGCGCTCGACTGCACGAGCCACCGACGCGGCGTCGTCGGCCGATGGCGAGGTGAAGATGTTTCCCACCACGGCACCGTCGGCGAACCCACGACCCACCACTCCGCAGAACGCCGGATAGTGCCCGGACCCGCCGCCGACGACAACCGTGGCCTTGCCCTCGGGTGTCGCTGTCGCGCGCACCACCCCGCCGGGGACACCGACGACGTACCGCGAGTTGGCGTCGAGGAATCCGTCGAGCATGTCCTCCATGAACGACGCTGGATCGTTGAAAAGCCTTGTCATGACTGGTCCTATCGGAGTCTGAGACCGGATTCACGGTCGAACAGGTAGATGCGTTCGGCCGGAGCGGAGAGCGCGCATCGATCGTGGCTGCGGTAGCTTTCGCGTGCGGGGGTCTGCACCAGAAGTTCGCCGCCGCCTGCGACGGAAATTTTCGCCTGGCCGAACTCCATCAGGTGCTCGAAGTAGTCCACCGACGCCGCAATCTGCCCGTCACCGGCCACGCCCGCGACGATCGACGCGTCCTGCGGGCGGATACCGACCTTGACGGATGTGCCGTCGGAGACATCGGTGACGTTCACCGACATTGTGCCGTCCCCGATTTCGACGACACTGGAGGTTCCCGCACGACGGACGACACCGTCGAGAACGTTGATCTGCGGCTCGCCGACGAACCCTGCGACGAACAGATTGGCCGGATCGTCGAACACTTCGTCCGGAGTGCCGAACTGCTGGATGACTCCGCCGTCCATGACCGCCAAGCGGTCCGCGAGGCTGAGCGCCTCGACCTGGTCGTGGGTGACCACGATCGTGGTGTACCCGAACTCGCGCTGCAACATCTTGAGTTCGCGTCGAACCCGTTGGCGTGCAGAGGCATCGAGGTGCGAGAGCGGCTCGTCGAGGAGCAGCACCGGAGGGTTCCGAACGAGGGCCCGCGCCAATGCGACGCGCTGCTTCTGCCCACTCGACAGTCCTGCTGGACGCAGCTCGAGCAGATCCTCCATCTCGAGCCTGCGAGCGATGGAGTTCACGAGCTCGTCGGCACCCTTGACCTTGCGCGCCTTCAACCCGTACGCGAGGTTCTCACGAATGGACAGCGGCGGGTACAGCGCGTAACTCTCGAATCCGACCCCGACCTCACGTTTTCCGGGCGGAAGGTCCGTGATGGTCCGGTCGCCGATGCGGATCTCTCCACTCGTGACCGTCTCCAGGCCCGCGATCATCCGCAGAGTCGTGGTCTTGCCGCATCCGGACGGGCCGAGGAGCGCAATCAGTTCACCGGGCTCGATGGTGAGATCGATACCCTTCACGGCCTTGAATTCTTCCCGCCCACGCGAGCTGTAGGTCTTGACCAGGTTGTCGAGCGTCAGGCTCTGCGCGACGGTCGTGGTGTGTACGGCAGTCATCTACTGCTCCTTGCTGTCTGCCGCGCCCAGGCGACGAGTTTCGACGTCCGACGCCCCGTCGGTGCCGTCGAAGATGTGGATGTCCGACGCGTCGACCGACACGGTCACCGTCGCACCTTCGGTGATGTGACGTCCGCCCTTCGACAACGCGATGAGAGTGGTTCCGCCGAGATCGACGGACACCTCGACGTCGCGTCCGAGACGTTCGGCGAGTACGACGGTGCCCTCGAAGTTCACCTTCCCCGGCTGCGTCGACGCCTGCGCGAGCACGTCGACGTCGCAGGGCCGAATGCCGATGCGCGCGTTGTCCCCTCTCGACAGCATTGCCGGAGCGGACACCTCGATGCTGCTTCCCAGCACGCGCAGCGATCCGTCGTCGACGGTTGCGTCGTAGAGGTTGATCTCGGGCTGACCGAGGGCCTTGGCGACGAACGTGTCCGCCGGTGTACGCCAGATGTTCTCGGGAGTATCGACCTGGACCACACGCCCCTCGCGGAGGATCGCGATGCGATCTCCCAGGGCGAGGGCTTCCTGATAATCGTGGGTGACGTAAACGGTGGTGGTCTTGGACATCTCACCCAACTGCCTCAGTTCGACGCGCATGGCCGCACGAAGCTTCGCATCGAGGTGCGAGAGGGGCTCGTCCAGCAGGTAGACGTCGGCCGGACGGACCAGCACGCGACCGAGCGCGACACGCTGACGTTGACCGTTGGACAGCTCGCGCGGAAACCGCTTCAGCAGATGGTCGATACCGAGAGTCGTCGTCACGGACTTGATGCGTTCGGTCTGCTCGGCTTCGGTGTACTTGCCGGTGCGGCCGGACTTCAGCGGCGATGCCAGGTTCTCCGACACGGTCTTCTGCGGGTACAACGCGTAGCTCTCGAACGCCATCGCGACGTTGCGGTGGTACGGCTCCACAGCTGTCATGTCCGTGCCGCCGATGTGGACGGCACCGTCGTCGACCTCGACCAGTCCTGCAATGGACTTGAGCGTCGTGGTCTTGCCCGCCCCGGACGGGCCGAGGATGACGAAGAACTCGCCGTCCGCAATGTCGAGATCGAGTCCGTCGATTCCGATCTTCTTGCCGTACTTCTTGCTGAGTCCTTTGACTGCAAGCTGTGCCATCTAGGATTTCACCGCCCCGAACGAGAGACCGCGAACCAGGTAGCGCTGAATGGTGAGCGCCAGGATCAGCGGTGGGAGTGCTGCGATGACTGCTGCCGCCGCAGTGAGGTTGTAGTAGGCCTGCCCGCCACCGCCGAGATACTTGGTGATCGCGACGGTGACCGTGCTGGCGTTGCTGTCGGACAGGATGAGCGGGAAGACGTAGTTGTTCCACGCGAAGATGAAGGCCAGCAATGCAGCTGCAGCAATGCCGGGGCGCACCAAGGGGAGCGCGACCATGACGAATGCCCGCGAGCGGGTGTACCCGTCGAGAAGCGCGGCCTGTTCCAGATCCTCCGGCAGATCCTGAAAGTAGGAGCGCAGGATCCACACGACGAGCGGCATGGTCACCAACTGCAGCACCCAGATCATGCCGACCTTGGTGTCGAACAACCCGATCTGGTTGTAGATGACGAACAGCGGCACGATCACCATGAGCTCGGGCGCGAATCGGAACGAGAGCATCTGGAACATCAGATCGTTGCTGCCCTTGTACTGCCAGCGACCCGCCGCATAGGCGGCGGGGATACCGATGACGAGCGAGACGATGACCGCGCCGCCGCAGTTGATGAGGCTGGTGAGCAGAGACGACGTGAAATCGACGCTGGTGAGGTCGGTTCCGCGCTGGCTGAGCACGGTTCCGAAGTTCTCGAACGTCGGCGTGAAGGAGAAGTACGTGCTCGTCTGCTCGGCGTCGGACTTCAGCGCCAGCAACACCATCCACACGATGGGGAACAGCGAGAACACGAACCACACCAGCAGCACGACGTCCGCGGCGACCGAGGCCGGGGTGAACCGGCGCTGCCCTGGAAGCAATTCCTTTGCCATGATGTCAGTTCTCCGCTCCAGCGGCGCGCCGCTGTGCTTTGCCGAGCACGCTCACGAGGAAGCGCGCGGTGATGAACACGAGGATCCACAGCAGGAACATGTAGGTGCTGCCGCGGGAGTAGTCGAGGTTGATGATCGAGTCCTCGAACGCACCGATCTGCAACGAACGGGTCGCGACACCCGGCCCACCGGCCGTCAGAACCCATGGCACGTCGAAGAACTTGAGGTTGTCCATGAAGCGGAAGATCACCGCGACGAGGATGTACGGCCACAGCATCGGCAACATGAGCCGGCGGAACATATAGAACCAGCTCGCGCCGTCGACCTCGGACGCTTCGAACGGTTCCTTTGGCAGGGAACGGATGCCGGCGAGAACGAGAATCGCGACGAACGGCGTGAAGATCCACAGGTCGACGAGGATCACCGAGAACAGCGCGTTCTGACTGCTCAACCAGTCGAACGTGTTGCCCAGTCCGAGAACGTGATTCAGCACACCGAACTGCGGGTTGAACATCAGCTTCCACACCACCGCGGCGATCACCGGCGCGATCATCAGCGGAAGGATCAGCACCTTCTCGAAGATGCGGCCGACGATCGACGACCGGTTGAGCAGCAGCGCGATGATCACGCCGATGACGGTCTCCACGATGGTCGCCACCACTGCGAACGTGCCCGTGACGCGCACGCTCGACCAGAACTGCGCGTCACCGAGAACGCTGGCGTAGTTGGCGAAGCCGACGAACACCGGGTTCGGGTTCACGGCAGCGTAGTTGAGGAACGAGTACCACGCGCCGACGAAGAACGGGTACAGAATTCCGACGACGATCAGGACGGCGGGAACCGACAACAGATACGGACGCAGCCGACGACGCCACCGCGGCACCTCGGGCTTGGCCGTGGAACCCGGAACAGGCGCGCCCGTCGAACGCGAAGGCTCAGTGCGCGTGGCCATGACGTACCTCTTTCTGAAAAGTCATCACAGGTTCACCTTCGAGGTGTTGGTTTTCGCCAGTCCGTCGAGCCGGGACTGAGCATCGTCGCCGCCGTAGATGTCCTGGAGTGCCGACGCCCAGTTCTGCGTGGTGTCGAAGAACTTCTTCTGCGGAGTGAACTGGATCTTCGACTGGTCGATCACGGTCTCGAACGTCTCGAGATAACCCGCTTGGTCGGCGACCTGGTCCTTGAAGACACCGTCGAACACGGACTTGCGAACCGGGTCGGCGTAGATCCCGCCCTGAACAGCTTTCGACATCGCTTCCTTGCCCGTGGCCCACTGCATGAACAGCCACGCTGCGTGCTTGTTCTTCGACATCGAGTTCATCGCCAGCGACCACGTCCACAGGTTCGTGGCGTAGCTGCCGTCGGGACCTGCAGGACCGGGGTACCACCCGATGTTGCCTGCCTGTGCCGACGCACCCGGCTTGTTCTTCGGGTAGGTCGCACTGTCGGCGTCGAACACCATCATGGCTTTGCCGTCACCGAGATCACCGGTGGCGTTGGGGTAGTCGTAGGACGTCCACGACGTCGGTCCGGCCTTGTGCTGCATCTCGATCCACTTCTCGGTGAACGCAACTGCCTTCTCCGAGTTCATCCGGGCCTGCAACTCGCCGTTCTCGAAGACGTAGTCCTGCGCACCTTCACGCGTGAACTGGGTCATGAAGCCGGGGTGAATCGTCGCCCACGACTTGGACCCGCGAGTCGCGATTCCGTAGCGGTTCTGCGAACGATCGGTGAGGTCGATGGCCAGCTGCACGAAGTTGTCGAAGGTGTCCGGCAGGGTGATGCCGTTGTCGTCGAAGAACTTCTTGTTGTACGCAACGACGTTGTTCTCGAATCCCCACGGCAGCGCCCACTGACCACCGGTACCGAGCGGTGAGCCCTGCTCGAAATCCCAGCTGGTCGACGTGCGCAGACCCTCGTAGATGTCCTCGAAGTCGTACTCGGCGCTGGTGGCCGAACTGTTCTGCAACCAGGGGTTCAAGTCCTCGAGCCATCCGGGCGGGCCGTACTGCCAGATGAAGTACGCCCCCAGCATGAAGACGTCGTGTTTGCCGGTACCGCCGGCAAGTTCGGTGTTGAGCTTGGTGAAGTAGTCCGCCTCGGGCACCAGGTCCGCATTGACGGTGATGCCGGTCAGCTGTTCGAACTCGGCGAGCAGCGGTTGGAACGACTGCTGGTACGGATGCGGGGTCTGCAGGATGTTGAGGGTCGTACCCTCCACGGCCTTCCAATCGAACGACCCGCTCACCTCGCCGGCGCCGTTGACGGCGTTCACGCCACCTCCGACTCCGCAGGACGACAGAATCGGCACCGACGCTGCGGCGACGCCTGCCAGCCCCATCGCGCGGAGCATGTCCCGCCTCGAGAATTGACGATAAGTCATGGGTAAGTCTCCAAAGTGCTTCGTGCAGGAGCGAATCAGGACGGAATCAGCGAAACCTTGACCGACTCTGCGCCGCTTCCGACGAGGTCGAGACCCTTCTGGAAGTCAGCGAGGGGTAGTTGATGGGTGCAGATCTTGTCCATCGGCAAGACACCGGACTCGATCATGCGGATGGCTGCGGGCCAGCAGTACGGGCCGAGATGCGCGCCGAGAACGTCGAGTTCCTTGTCGTCGGAGATGATCGACCAGTCGACCGTGACATCGCTTCCGAAGACGCCGTATTCGACGTACGTGCCGAGCTTGCGAAGCAGGTTGAGTCCCTGCGGAACGGCAGTGGGATGTCCTGTCCCTTCGAGGTAGACGTCGGCGCCGTATCCGTCGGTGAGGTCCTTGACGATCTTCTCGGCATCCTCGTTGCGGATGTCGACGACGATGTCGGCGCCGCATTCCTTCGCGAGCGCCAGCTTCTCCGGCTGCATGTCGAGCGCGATGACATGCGCGGGGTTCTTCGCCCGTGCGCCGGCGATCATACCCAGGCCGATGGGGCCGCATCCTGCGACGACGACGACGTCGTCGAATGTGATCCCTGCCCGCTCGACGGCGTGCAGCGAGCAGGACAGGGGCTCGGTGAATGCTGCGTGCGCGGCGGGGATGTCCTTGGACACTTTGTGCACCAATGCTTCTGCGGGGTACACCATGTAGCTGGCCATTGCGCCGGGGGTGCGACGCTTGAATCCGTACAGGTCGTGCGGCGCGCACATGTGGTACTGGCCGCGCAGGCAGAAGCGACACTTCCAGCACGGCACGATCTGCTCCGACACCACACGGTCACCGACCGAGACGTTCCACCTGGCCGACGCCTCGTCGTCGATCACGACGATTTCACCCACGAATTCGTGTCCGGGAATGACGTCGGTCTCGGCCCAGGCGGGTCGGTTCTCGTCGCCCCAGAACTTCGCTGCGCCGTGGTAGCACTTGAGGTCGCTTGCGCAGATCCCGACCGCCTCGACGCGAACCAGGGCTTCGCCGGGCCCGGGTACCGGTACCGGCACTTCCTCGAGCCGGTAGTCCTCCGGGCCGTGGCAGACCACAGCCTGCATCTTCTCTGGGATTGTCGTGTCCGGCATCTATGACTCCTCGTTCAGCAGTTTCGTGTCCGCGCGGTCGTCGCGGGTGAGGCGAGACATTGCCTGTCGGCGATGTGTTGGCGCTCACATTAACGAACAGGTATACATATGTCCAGAACGAATGTTCAGCAATTCAAACTCCGTGCACATATGTTCAGTGGGATACTTCCGACCATGGCGATCACAGGATCTGCGAGCGAGAACCCCCTGTCGGGCCAATCGGCCGACGGGAGCCACTTCGCGCCGACCTTGCTCTACACGGCGGCCAAGCTCTACTACGACGAGGACGCCACTCAGGCCGAGGTCGCCGCCAAACTCGGAACCAGCCGAGCGACGGTCAGCAGACTTCTCTCCGAGGCGAGGCGTCAGGGAATCGTTCGTATCGAGGTCGTGCCACCGAGCAACTACTCGCAGGACGATCTGGCGGACAGCGTTGCGTCCGCCCTCGGCCTCGAGTACGTCTACCTGTCGGCACCCCTGCCCCCGGCCACGCCGTCGAAACCGACGGTCGATCTCATGGGTCGCTACCTCGCTCCCGCAGTGTCCAAAGCACTCGCCGCGGTCGGGCTCGTCCCCGGCGACATCCTGTTGGTCTCCTCCGGCAGAACCGTGTACGAAGTGGCTCAGTTCGACCTGGACAGAATCCCGGGAATCCTGGTGGCTCCGACCGTCGGCGGCAACGACCAGCCCGAGGAGTGGTACCAGACGAACGAGATCACCAGACTGATCTCCAACAAACTCGGCGGACGAGCCAACTACCTGTTCGCACCCGCGCTTCCCGGTGCCGATCTGTACTCGATCATCCACTCGGACCCCGCAATTCAACGCGTGCTCGAACTCTGGCCCCAGGCCCGGTGCATCCTGATGGGCGTCGGGGCACCTCCCCTCCTGCGCTCCGACATACCCCGCTTCGTCCCGACCGACTCCGCATCACTGCGAGACTCTGTCGGCGACGTGTGCTCACGCTTCTACGACCGGGACGGAAACTCTGTCGAGTTCCCCGGCTCCGATCGTCTGATCGCGGTGGAACTGGATGCACTGCAGAAGATTCCGGTCGGGATCGCGGTGGCAGTCGGGTCGGACAAAGTGGTGCCGATCGTCAGCGGCGCGCGAGCGCACTTCTTCAATCGACTCGTCACGGACCCGGCGACCGCACAGGACATCCTGTCCCACATCACGACACTCGACGAGGAAGACACGGCATGACACCTACGATCGACCGATCCACGAATCCGAGCCTCGACGGCAAACGCGTGCTGATCACGGGCGCAAGTCGCGGCATCGGCGCCGACATCGCGCAGACGTTCGCCGCGGCAGGCGCGCGCCTCGTTCTCTCCGGTCGAGATCACGAATCGCTCGAAAGCTTCTCTCGCACACTCGACACCGAGACCGCCATCGTCGTCGCAGATCTGTCGACAGCAGCGGGTCCGGACACGCTCGCCGCCGACGCCGTCGACGCATTCGGCGGCGTCGACGTACTCGTCAACAACGCCGGAATCTCCTACCCGGAACCGGTGGACGCACTCGATACAGCGCACTTCGACGAAGTGATCCAGGTCAATTTGAGAGCCCCGTCGTTGCTCGCAGCGCGTATCGGCCGAGCAATGGCGGACGGCGACGGCGGATCCATCGTCACCGTCGCATCGGCCGCGGCACTACGACCACTCCCCGAGCACTACGCGTACTGCACGTCCAAAGCCGGACTCATCATGGCCACCAAAGTGCTCGCGCTCGAACTCGGCGGGCGAGGCGTCCGGGCCAACTCCGTCTGCCCCACAGTAGTTCTCACCGACATGGGCCAGAAGGTATGGGGCGACCCGGTGAAATCCGCACCGATGCTCGCGCGGATCCCCTCCGGCCGATTCGCCGAGCCGTCGGAGGTGTCGGCGACTGCGCTGTGGCTCGCCTCCGACGCGTCGGCGATGATCAATGGAATCGACATCCCGGTCGACGGCGGTTACCTGGTCAGTTGAGCGCCCGCGTGCACGATGTCTCGCGTCGCCGGGTAGAGCTGGAGCCAACTGGCATACAGGTCGTCGTACAGGGCGCGGTGTGCAGGATTCGGCGGCACCTCGGATGCCACGGTGGCCCAGTCGGTTTCGGGCGATACCTCCCCGACCCCGATAGCGGCCAGCAGGCCGTCACCGTAGCTCGCCCCGATGGCCTGCTCGGTGACGAGCTGCGTCTGTCCGGTGATGTCGCTGAGCGCCTGCGCCCACACCGGACTCCGCAGCCCACCACCCACGGCGACGGCTCGGTTGACCGGCGTGGCCGCGTCGTCGAACATCTCCAGAATCTGCCTGATACCGAAGGAGATTCCCTCGTACGCAGCCCGGAAGATATGACCTCGTCCATGCCGAAGAGTCAGTCCTGCCATCACACCGCGGGCATCGGCGTCGAACACCGGCGTTCGCTCGCCTGCGAGGTACGGCAGGATCAACAACCCCTCGGCCCCTGCTGGAACGGCCGATGCCTCACGCATCAGCTCCTCGAACGGCGCTCCACCGGTGAGTGTCCGAAGCCACGTGGTCAGTGAACCGGCGGTGGATGTTCCCGCCGCGAGTGCATACGTGCCTGCCTGCACTCCCGTGGTGGTCCACAGCGCAGAATTCGTGTGATAGTCCGCCAACACCTGCACCACGAACATCGTCGATCCGTACATCAACATCAGATCACCCGGATGCCGCACTCCCACACTGAATGCCTCGGCGTACGCGTCGACAGTTCCCGCCACCACGGGCGTGCCGACAGGGATGCCGGACGCAGCACTGCCGCACGCATCGACATGTCCGACGACCTCGCTCGGCCACGCCAACCTCGGCACCTCGAGTCCGCCCAGAACTCGGTCGATCCAGTCTGCGTTCCAACCGAATTCACGAACCGAGTAGAGAGGGTCGCACTGACTGGCCGTGTGATGGTCCTGCACGTACTCACCGGTGAGCTTGGCGACGATGTACGAATTGGATCCGTACCACCGTCTCGCACGATCGAACACCTCCGGCTCGTTCTTGCGAACCCACTCGATCTTCGGCCCCACTGCCTGACTGGACAACGATTTGCCACATCGCTCCAGAATGGCGTCGGCACCGAAATGCTCGGTGAGCTCCTCGATTTCGCACGAGGCCCGTGAATCGATCCCGTACAGGATCGCCGGCCGCACCGGACGCAGTTCGGAGTCGGTGAGCACCAGACACGGACCGACCCCACTGACACAGACGCCCGCGACCTCGGAACCCGACGGAACCCGGTTCATCAACGCCGATGCGATGACGCACACGTCACCCCACCAGACCGCATCCGCATCCACTTCCGCCCAGCCCGGGTGCGGTAACGACATCTCGTGGGCTCGCTGCTCCGAGGCGAGAACCTCTCCGTCGGCGGTGACGAGGACGCCCTTGCTGCTGCCGGTGCCCATATCGATTCCCACGAACAACTTCACGATTGCAACACTAACGGAGCACATCGGCCGCTGTGGCCGGTAAGCACGCATCCACGATTACCGGCGTACCCCCACACAGGGCATCATTGCTGTTCGTGGCAGAGCCGACCCGATCGACACCGAGCGCACTTCAACCGATCCTCGCGGGCATCGTCGCCGCGCTCGTCGGTTTCACCAGTTCGTTCGCCGTGGTGCTGACCGGTCTTCGCGCGGTGGGCGCGTCACCGACGGATGCGGCGTCGGGGCTCCTGGTGATCTGCGTGACTCAGGCTCTCGGAATGATCTACCTCTCCCGGCGGTATCGCCAACCCATCACCCTTGCCTGGTCGACGCCCGGTGCCGCGCTGCTGGCCGGGACAGGAGCGGTGGCCGGCGGGTGGCCCGCTGCCGTCGGCGCGTTTCTCGTCGTCGGCGCATCGGTGATCACCACCGGGCTGTGGCCGCGTCTCGGCGCACTGATCACGTCCATTCCCACATCTCTCGCGCAGGCGATGCTCGCGGGTGTCCTGTTGCCGCTGTGCCTGAAACCGGTAACTGCATTCGCCGCATCACCCGGGGCGATCGCACCGGTCATCGTGGTCTGGCTGGTGCTGCAGCGTTACTCTCCGCGGTGGGCCGTTCCCGCTGCATTCGGCACCGCAGCCGTGGTCATTGCCATCGATGTCGCTGTCGCGCAGCGTATTCCCCCCGCCGCAGACTTGATTCCGCACGTCGCCTTCACCGCACCGGACTGGACGTGGCAAGCAATCGTCGGGATCGCGCTGCCGCTGTACATCGTCACCATGGCATCGCAGAACATCCCGGGCGTCGCCGTCATGAAGTCCTACGGATACGACGTACCCTGGCGGCCCGCGATGGGGGTCACCGGCCTGGGAACGATGGTGGGCGCACCGTTCGGTGGGCACGCCGTCAACCTCGCAGCCATCAGCGCAGCCCTGGCCGCGGCGCCGCAGGCGCACCCCGACCCCCAGCGTCGCTGGATCGCAGCATCGTCGGCAGGCTGGTTCTACCTTCTCCTCGCAGCATGTTCGGCTGCCGTGGCGACTCTTGTGTCCGTTGCGCCTGCCGGTGTGGTCGAAACCGTTGCCGGACTGGCGTTGCTGGGCACGCTCGCCGCCTCGCTCGCCGGTGCCCTGAAAGACGAGAACGAGAGGGAGTCGGTCGTTCTCACGTTCGTGATCGCGGCGTCGGGCATCGGCATCTTCGGTATCGGCTCCGCCTTCTGGGCGTTGGTCGTCGGCCTCGTCGTTCGCTGGGTTCTGGCGCGCGGCCGATAGAGTCAGCAACCATGACCGCCTCCGCCGGCCAGCGAGCCGAACGCAACACCGCCGCCGAGTACCCGGCCCTCTGGCCGATCGCCACGCGGTGGGACGACAACGATCACTACGGGCACGTCAACAACGTCACCTACTACTCGTACTTCGACACCGCGGTGAACGGTTGGCTGATGCACACCACAGGCGTGGACATCAGGGCACTGGATGCCATCGGTGTGGTCGCCGAGACGTCGTGCAAGTACCACAGCGAGTTGTCGTTCCCCGACGCCCTGCAGGTCGGCCTGTCGGTCGAGAAACTGGGCACCCGCAGCATCGTCTACGCGCTCGCTCTGTTCCGCGAAAGCCCGGGCGACGAGCTGCACCTGGCAGCCACCGGCCGATTCGTCCACGTGTACGTCGACGCGCAGACGCGTCGTCCCGTCGCCATTCCCACCGAGATCGAAGCCGCCGCCCGCACTCTTGTGGCCGGGAGTGGAGCCGGCAGGAACGACCCCAGCTAGACCGGGAGTGGAGCCGGCAGGAACGACCCCAGCTAGACCGGGAGTGGAGCCGGCAGGAACGACCCCAGCTAGACCGGGAGTGACTAGGCGGAGATTTCAGAGGCCGATGTCGTCGGCGGTGCTGAGAGCCCGGGCGATGATGTCGTCGATGAGGGTCGTCGTGGGAGAACCGGCGTCGGCGCGGTTGCGGGCGTCGGCTTCTGCTCGTCGCATGACGCCCTCGGCGATGATGGACAGCTTCCACAGCGCGAGCACCTGCCAGAATCCGACGGCTGTGACGTCGCGCCCCGTCTTCGCTGCGTAGTCGGCCGTCAATTGCTGTCGGGTCGGGAAGCCGGGCAAGGTCGAGGCCATGAACGGCCCTGCGACGGCGTCGCCCGCTTCCGGCCAGTAGGCGAGGAGCCCGCCGATGTCCGCGAGTGGATCACCGAGCGTGCACAGTTCCCAGTCGACGACGGCCACGATGTCACCGGCGGTGGGTGAGGTGATCACGTTGTTGAGGTGGAAGTCGCCGTGCACCAACGTCAGTTCTCGTTGATCCGGGATGTTCGCTGCGAGACGCTCGGCGAGAGTGTCGATTGCCGGTACTTCACGTGTCTGCGTGTGCTGCCACTGTGTTCGCCAGCGCTTGAGTTGCCGCTCCGCGTACGGCTTGTGGCTGGCCAGGTCCGTGAGCCCGACGCTGTCGAGGTCCACCCGGTGAATGCTCGCGAGCGCGCTCGTCATGCTGGATCCGATTGCCCGGCGAATGTCGGGTGCGGTGGCCTCGGCTTTCTGCACCGAATCGAGCACGACGCCGTCGACGTAGCTCATGAGCACCAGAGGCACGTCGGACACCTGTGAATCCTCGGTCACCGCGATCATCTTGGGGACCGGAACACCGGTGTTCTGCAGGGCGGTGAGGATCCGGTATTCCCGGACGACGTCGTGTGCGGATGCCAACAACGTGCCGAGTGGCGGCCTCCGCAGTACCCAGCGACTACCGCCGGCGTCGGCGACCGCGTACGTGAGGTTGGATTGTCCGTTGCCGACCCTGTCGTATGTCAGCGGGGCCACTGCACCGATGCCGAGGCCTCCGATCCATTCGGAGACGGCGTCGAAGTCCACACCTGTCGTCATACGCTCGAAGGTCCTTTCACTTGCGAATCAACACTCGTCACTGTCGCACGGACGACGCGTGACCGAGCGTGGATTCGCCGAACAACGAGCTGCGACGTGTCGTACGACGAGCGACGCCGCGGACGCACCCGTGTGGGCGTCCGCGGCGTCGAATGGATAGTGAGAAGTACTCTCAGCTGGCCTTCGGGAGCTCGGTGTCGGCGGCTGCGTCGACGATCGGGGCGGAAACGTTCACGTCCTCAGGGCTCAATTCCGTGACGTCGCGGCGAGCGGCCACCTCGTCGACATCACCGACGAGCAAGGACACCAGCGCGTCGGGCTCACTCGTCCACGCCACGGACATCGTGCGCATCTCGGACGGGGAGAACAGCCCGCTCATACGCAGGGCGTCGATCCACTCGGCGACGGCGTCCGGCGTAGCCACCGGAATGGACTCGCGGTCGAGGCGAGCTACCTCGAACTCGCACGAGAAGAACGCGCGCATCATCTCCAACTGAGAAGAGGACAGCGGCGCCGAATCGACTGCGGCGTCCAGCACTGTGGGTGTCGCGTCCGCGAGATCCTGGCGGGTGTGTGCGAGGGTCATGATGTCTCCTTCGATCGGCGTCGCTGTGCGGTGCCAGGTCAGCCGCTTGGCCCAACCTTCTCGGCACCGTTCTCAGATCGTTACGAAGAGATTTGTAACGAATTTGCACTCCTGTCCGATCCATCGAAACTACGCTTCCGCTCGGTTGTGTCGCCAGACCAAACCGAATGATGTGATAAGCGTCACACGAGTCGCCGGCATCCGGCGACTATCCAGCTACGAATTCTTACCAAGATCGTCCACCCACGACCTCTCACCGCGGGCTCGACGCAAACAACCAGGTAGCGTGCGTGCAGTGATCGACAAGGCCGCAATCTCGACAGCCGCTGCCCGCCGCGCCCGCGCCGCCGTTTTTGGAGTGTTCGCCGTCAACGGCTTCCTCTTCGCTATCTGGGTCGTGCACATTCCGACCGTCGAGCGTCAGGTCGGTATCTCGCACGCCACCCTCGGATCGCTGCTCCTCGTCTTGGCGGGCGGAGCGATCGTGGGGATGCAGGCCGCCGGCCCGTTGGCCGACCGATACGGCAGTTATCGAATCGTTACTGTCGCCGGAGTGCTGCTGTCCACCGCAGTCGTCGGTCCGGCGCTCGCCACGAATGCCGCCACCTTGGGTGCAGCGCTCTTCGTGTTCGGCATCTTCAACGGTGCTCTCGACGTGTCCATGAACTCTCAGGCAGTGGACGTCGAGCGCGTCTACGCGCGACCGATCATGTCCGCATTCCACGCTCTGTTCTCGGTCGGTGGCGTCGTGGGTTCACTCGTGGGAGCCGCCACCCTGTCCATCGGCATCCCGATCCTGTCGACCACGATCGGAGCAGCCGTTGTCGGCATCGGCGTGTTGGCCTGCTGCCGCCCGTTCCTGGTCCCCCGCACGTCGCCGCACACCGGGGAGTCCGAAGCCGACGGTTCCGCGCGGGGCCGATTCTCTCCGCGCGTCCTGGCGCTCGGAGCCCTTGCGTTCGCCCTCCTTCTGTCCGAAGGGGTCGCCAACGACTGGAGCACGTTGCAGGTGAAGGAGCACCTCGCCACGTCGGACAGCACCGCAGCTCTCGCCTTCGGATTCTTCGCGACGATGATGACCGTCGGCAGGTTCTGTGCGGATCGAGTCAGCGCGCGCTTCGGCCCGGTCGCGGTGGTCAGGTACGGCAACGCGATCGCGGCAGCGGGGATGGCTCTGGTCTTGGTCTCGGACGTGCTGCCGCTGACGCTCGCCGGATGGGCGTTGTTCGGCCTCGGATTGTCCGGCAGCGTTCCGCAGATCTTCACCGCCGCAGGCAACCTCGGAGGCGGCGCGGCGACCAACATGTCTCGCGTCGTCGGAATGGGATACGTCGGGCTGCTGGCCGGACCTGCGATCGTCGGCTGGATCGCCCACTTCGTGTCCCTCACCTCGGCGATGGCTGTCCCGTTGGCGCTGACGATTGTCGCTGCAGCCGCCGCGGGAACTGTTCGACCGCGCACGGTGTTGCCCGAACGGGATTGACGGAACCTTCACACCGCACGCTCAGAGTCGTACGGCATCCTCGTAGCCGAAGGACAGGCGTGCGGACAACGCAGTAGTACTACAGGGGCGACACGAAGGGGGTGTTGTAGGCAGTGAGTGCCGACACCGACAGCATGGAATTGGTGCAGCTCGAGGGCATCGAGATCGACCACGACGCACTGGCTCGAAGCAGGCGATTGATGGCACGGCTCGTCGCAGTCGCCGGGCTGCTGGGAGTACTGGCCGTGGTACTCGTGGTGCTTCCGCTCGCGGGCGTGACGTATCCGTATTCGCGGGCGCTGGTTCCCAGCTTGGACGGACCCGCGAACGCACTGCTCGAAGCGTTCGGAGTCACCCCCGTTCTGGTCGCGGTGGCAGGTCTGACGGTGGTGTCGCTGATTCGTAAGCTGCCGTACGGGATCGGTGCCGTCATCGCCCTCGTACTCGGAGCGTCTCTGACGACGGCAGCGGTGCGGTCGTGGGCCGACGGCTGGGTGCCGGCGTCGGCGCTGCCGAACGGGTACGTGACGGCGTGTGCATCGTTGGTGTGCGCGGCGACACTCGTCGCGAGTGCGCGGTTCCTGCCGATGGTGTGGGGACTCGGCGCGGTTGCAGTGGCGACGGTGTCCGCGGCGGCCGTCATCGGCGGTTCGGCGACAGTCGTGGGCATCGTGACGACTGTGGCTATCGTGACCGCGTGGTGGGCTGGGTCGTCCGCAGTCATGTTGTACTCGCCCGTCGCTGCCGAGCGTGAGGCCCAGAATCCGTTCGACACCGCTGCTCTCGCACTGCGAAGACTGCGCTAGAACGCCGATAGCCCGGTGACCGTGTCAGGCCACCGGGCACTCGCACCGAAGAACGAACTACAGAGCTTTGAGCTCCTCGATCACCGAGTTGACGGACTTCTTCGCGTCGCCGAACAACATCGAGGTGCGATCGGCGGTGAACAGCGGGTTGTCGATACCGGCGTAACCCGAGCTCATCGATCGCTTGAGCACGATCACCGACCGCGACTCGTCGACGTTGAGGATCGGCATACCGTGGATCGGGCTCGACGGGTCGTTGCGCGCCGCCGGGTTGGTGACGTCGTTGGCGCCGATGACGATGGTGACGTCGGTGCGATTGAACTCGCCGTTGATGTCGTCCATTTCCTTCATCGCGTCGTACTCGACGTCGGCCTCGGCGAGCAGCACGTTCATGTGCCCCGGCATACGGCCGGCAACGGGGTGGATCGCGTACTTGACCTCGACGCCCTTGCTCTCGAGGATCGACGCCATGTCCTTGACGGCATGCTGAGCCTGCGCGACAGCGAGGCCGTACCCGGGCACGACGATGACCTGCGATGCGTACGCCATCTGGATCGCTGCATCCGCGGCCGATGTCGACTTGACCGTGCCACCCGATGCGTCCGCGCCCGGTCCGGCATCGCTGCCACCGCCACCGAACGACCCGAACACGATCGCCGGAATGGACCGGTTCATCGCCGTTGCCATCAGGTTGGTCAGGATCGAACCGGATGCGCCGACGATCATGCCTGCCACGATCATGGCCGTGTTGTTCAACGCAAGACCGGCAGCCGCTGCCGACAGTCCGGTGAGCGCGTTGAGCAGCGAGATCACGACGGGCATGTCCGCGCCGCCGATCGGGAACACCACGAACAGACCCATCAGCCCGGCTGCGACGAGCACCAGCACGATGAACCACACCGAGGTGCCCTCACCCGGAGTCGACTTGACACCGATGTAGATCGCGACCGCCACGGCGAGGACGAGCAGCACGATGTTGGTGAGCTGGAAGATGCGCGCATTCTTCACGAACGCCTTCTCGACGTTCTTGTTCAGCAGTTCCTGCAGCTTGAGGAACGCCACGAGCGAACCCCAGAACGACACCGAACCGATGACTGCGGCGAACAGCGATCCGACGACGATGTGCACCGTCGGCTCTTCACCGTGCTGGAACGCCGAGAACCCGTCGGTCTCGATGAACTCCGCCCACGCGATGAGCGCGACGGTGCCGCCGCCGACGCCGTTGAACAGCGCCACCAGCTGCGGCATGGCCGTCATCTTGGTGCGCTTGGCCGGCGGAACGCCGAGCAGAACACCGATCGCGAGACCGGCGGCGATGAGAATCCAGTTGATCGCGGCGGCGTCGCGCACCTCGATCAGGGTCGCGACGACGGCGATACCCATACCGACAGCGGCGATCCAGTTGCCGCGGACGGCGGTCTTCGGGCCCGTCAGGCCCATCAGACCGTAGATGAACATCGCGAACGCAACGATGTAGAGAATGTTGACGACATTGTTCATCAGGAATCGGCACCCTTCTGGCCAGAATCAGACGACGCCGCAGGATCAGAAGCAACGGGTGCCTTCTTGGACTTGAACATGCTGAGCATGCGGTCGGTGACCAGGAAGCCGCCGACGACGTTGAGCGTGCCGAAGATCAGCGCGACGAACGCGATGATCCGCACACCCCACGACGCATCCTCGGGCAGACGGCCGAGCACGATGAGCGCGCCGAGCACGACGATGCCGTGAATGGCGTTGGTGCCGGACATCAACGGTGTGTGCAGCGTGTTGGGAACCTTGGAGATGACGGCGAATCCGACGAAGCCCGCCAACACGAGAATCGCGATGTTCGCGAGAAGAGCGGTGTACATCAGGCGTCAGCCTTTCTGGTGACACAGGACTGCGCGACGACCTCGTCGGAGAAGTCCGGCGTGAGTGCGCCGTTCTCGTCGAGAAGCAGTTCCAGCAGTGCGGAAACGTTCTTCGAGTACAGCTCGCTGGCGTGCTCGGGCATGGTGGCCGGCAAGTTCAGCGGCGAGGCGATGGTGACGTCGTGCTTGACGACGGTCTGGCCGGGCTCGGTCAGCTCGCAGTTGCCGCCGGTCTCACCGGCGAGGTCGACGACGACACTGCCGGGCTTCATGCCCTCGACAGCGGCGGCCGTCACCAGACGCGGAGCCGGACGACCCGGCACCAACGCGGTGGTGATGACGACGTCGAAACCCTTGATCGCTTCTTCGAGTGCCTGCTGCTGCTGGGCACGCTCGTCCTCGGTCAGCTCACGTGCGTATCCGCCCTCACCGGCAGCGTCGATCCCCAGATCGAGCCACTGCGCACCGACGGAACGAACCTGATCGGCCACCTCCGGACGCACGTCGTAACCGGTTGGCCGGCCGCCGAGACGCTTCGCTGTCGCCAACGCCTGCAGACCTGCGACACCGACGCCGAGGACCAGCACGGTCGCCGGCTTGACCGTGCCTGCGGCGGTGGTGAGCATCGGGAAGAAGCGAGTCGATTCCGACGCGGCCAACAGAACGGCCTTGTACCCGGCCACGTTGGCCTGCGAGGACAGTGCGTCCATCACCTGTGCGCGGGAGATACGCGGGATCGCCTCGACCGCGAACGCCTGCACCCCGGCGGCGGCGAGTGCGTCGATCTTGTTGTCGGCGTTACGCGGCGCCAGGAATCCGATCAACGTCGAACCCGACGACAACTTCGAGATCTCGGCATCCGTCGGCGGGGCCACCTTCACCACTACGTCGGCGGACCACGGGTCCCCGATCGTTGCTCCGGCCGCGGCATACAGCTCGTCCGGAATCAACGCTCCCGAACCCGCACCGGACTCGACGACGACCTCGACGCCCTTACCGATCAGCGACGCGACGACCTTGGGCACCAAGGCCACTCGGCGCTCGCCGTCCGCGGACTCACGCACGACACCGACACGTGTCGTCCTGCTCTCTGTGCTCTGCGATGTTTCCAATTCTCCGACTTTCGTATGTTGAATGGCGCCCGTGGTACGGCGAACGGGGGTAACCGCGCGGCAAACAGGCAAAGCCCAGCGTCAAGGCACAAGGTCCCTGATGATAGCCAAATGAGGCAGACCTCAGGTAACCCAGACCACAACTGTGGTTTGTTCTGAATCGAATCCGACGCGTCCCGACGTGCAACCCTTCCATTTGCGGTGACGGACATCACAGTGGGCACGTCGGCGCCCACCTACAGTTGCGGCGTGAACAACTGCGTGTTCTGCGCCATCGTCGACGGCGATGCCCCCTCGGTCCCCGTGTACGACGACGACGACGTCGTGGCGTTTCTCGACATCAGACCGATCACTCGCGGCCATCTCCTGGTGATTCCGAAGAGACACTCGCAAGACCTCGACACATTGGATCCGCGCCTCGGCGGCGCAGTGTTCGCCGCCGGACAACGACTGTCTCGCGCGATCAGGCGGTCGGATCTTCGTTCGGACGGCGCCAACCTCGTCCTCAACGACGGCAAAGCCGCCTTCCAGACCGTGTTCCACACGCACCTTCACGTCGTACCGCGATGGACCGGTGACACACTGCGGTTCGTGACGGGATTCGTGACGCGACGGCTGAAGGATCCCGAGGCGACGGCGTCGGCGATCAGGGCGGGGCTGACGCGGTTGGACGAGGAAGAGTCCCGGTGAAGCTGTTTCTGGCGTCGTACCGGTTCGGCGCGCACGTCGACGAATTTCTCGCGCTGACGTCCGGTCCTGGTCGTGTCGCGGTGATCGCGAATGCCGCGGATGCGTGGCCCACGTCCGCACGTCAGTCCTCCGTCGTCAGCGAACTGCGCAACCTGAGCGAACTCGGTTACGTCGCCGAGGAACTCGACCTCCGTCGATTCCGAACCGACCGCGACGCGCTCCGCCGAGAACTCGACGCCGTCGACACGGTCTGGATCCGCGGGGGTAACACGTTCGTGCTGCAAGCTCGGCTCGAGATCGCGGGCGCCGACGGCGAGATCACCTCGCGAGTGCGGGACGGTTCCCTCGTGTTCGCTGGGTACAGCGCGGGCGGGTGCATCGCCTCACCGTCGCTTCGAGGAGTGGAGGCAGCCGACGATCCGGCGGAAGTCGAGGCGGCCGCCGGTCGAACAGCATCGTGGACCGGCCTCGGTCTGACCGACCACTCGTTCGTCCCGCATTTCGGGTCGATTCTCGACGAGAACGGCGCCGCGCAGGCCATGGTGTCAGTGTTCGAGCGCGAGAACATCCCGTACCTGACGCTGACCGACGAGCAGGTGGTCGTGGTCGACGGCGATCGCTTCGAGCGTCTCTAACCGAACTGTGCGATCGGGGCCAGGCGGTCCAGCGAGATCCACGCCATTTCGCACCGGCGGCGCGTCACTTCGTCGGCGTCGATCAGCAGCATGTCAAGCAGCATCTTGGGCCGTCGCTTCCACGTCTGTTCGGCGTCGGCGACGGTGGCACGCTCGAACAATCCGGACTGCGCGAGTGCGGTGACCCACTCCTGGACGTCTCCGCGGTGGATCGCCTCGATGGTGTCGTAGTCGACTCCGCCGTCCTGGAATTCGTACGAGAACATCGCAGCGACGTGGTTCCACGACTTCTGTTTCGGCTCCATCATTTTCGGGCCTCCTCGCTGACACAGGGGCCGACAGTGTGTGCTCCCGGCCCTGGACGGACCTGACGACCCGCCTTCGCAGGACGCTAGACCTCGCAGCTACAACATTGCGTTGCGTGCGCGCATCGATCAGGTAACGGAAGTGACTGAAGTTACTGGTGTGACTCACCTCGGCCGTGCGCAACGACATCCAGCACTCGACTCGGTAGGCTCCACAACCGTGTGGAAGCGGGCAACCATCATCGGCGCGGTAGCGGCAGTGACACTTGCCGCCGGATGCTCCGGCTCCGACGACACCGACGGCGGCGCCTCGCCCACGACAGAGCCGGACTCCGCGCAGACCGAAGAACTGTTCGTCGGAGAATGCGGTTCGCTGACCGACGAAGAACTGACGTCCATCACCGGGGTCCGCGGGCTCGCCTCGTCGTCGAAGAACGCTGTTCGCTGCCGCTGGGACGCCGTCGACACCGGCGCATACGCGATGTTCACCTGGTATCGAGGAAGCCCGATAGACCGCGAACGCACCGTCGCCGGCCAGATGGGACGCGAGATCGGCGTCATCGATGCCGACGGGCACCCGGGGTTCACCGCACGAGGAAGCGACGCGTCGTGCGAGGCAGGCGTCGAGTCCGGCGACGGCTTCCTGCACTGGTCTCTCAACTACGTCTACGCCGCACCACCTCGCGACAGTTGCGACGTGGTCGAGGACCTCGTGCGCGCGACCGTCGAGAATGCGAGATAGGCACTGCCATGAGACGTCGAACTTCCCTGGCCGCGGCCGCAGCGGCACTGTCCCTACTCGTCGGCGGCTGCAGCACGACCGTCTCCGGAACCCCCGTCGCGCAAGGCGCGGGTGACGTCGACACAGAATTCGACAAACTACTGCAGGAATGCGTCGCCGTGCCGGACGACAAGATCGCCGAGTCGGTCCAAGCGGACACCGTGAGCCAGTACTTCTTCGGTGCGGTCTGCATGTGGTCCGGATCCGGCCCGTCGGGGCTGATCGACGTCACGTTCGCCTGGTACGAGGACAATTCGCTGGGCCGCGAGCGCGAGCTGTCCGAGAAACTCGAGTACTCGGTGGAGCCGGTCACGGTGGGCGGCGCGAGCGCCTTTCTGTCCCGGCGGCCGGGCGACCCCGCGTCCTGCGGCATCACCGCCTCGTACTCCGGCACCATCACCTGGTGGGTTCAGTACCGATCCGGAACAGTCGATCCGTGCGCCGGAGCAACCAGACTCGCGGAGCTGACACTGCAACGCAATACGTAGCGACCTAATTCTCGCGGTTTCAATCAACTCCGGTTCATGCCGCGGGCTCCACTCCTAGTCTGGGGTGATGACCGACCTGACCGAACTGCGCCGCGCACTCCCCGAGGGATCCGTCATCGTCGATCCCGACATCACCGAGGGATATCGACGAGATTGGGCGAAAGACCCCGATGCCGGATCACCGCTGGCCGTCGTGCGAGCAACCTGCACCGCCGACGTGCAGGCGGTCATGAAGTGGGCCACCGCGCATCGCGTCGCGGTGGTTCCCCGGGGCGCCGGTTCCGGATTGTCCGGCGGTGCAACCGCCGTCGACGGCGGAATCGTTCTCACGACCGAATCGATGCGGGACATCCATGTCGATCCCGTGACGCGTGTAGCCGTGACCCAGCCCGGTCTGCTCAATGTCGAGGTCAAGAAAGCCGCCGCCGAGCACGGCCTGTGGTATCCGCCCGACCCGTCGTCGTTCGAGATGTGTTCCATCGGCGGCAACGCAGCCACCAACGCGGGCGGTCTGTGCTGCGTGAAGTACGGCGTGACCACCGACTACGTGCTCGGCCTCGAAGTGGTCCTCGCCGACGGCACAGCTGTGCGTCTCGGTGGCCCTCGGCTGAAAGATGTTGCGGGACTCTCTCTGACCAAGCTGTTCGTCGGCAGCGAAGGCACCCTCGGGATCATCACGGAGATCACCGTTCGACTGGTGCCCGCACAGCCGCCCGCGAGCACCGTCGTCGCATCGTTCTCCTCGGTGCGCGACGCGACGACGGCGATTCTCGCGATCACCCGGAATCTCCGTCCGTCGATGCTCGAGTTCATGGACCGTGCGTCGATCGGAGCGGTCGAGGACGCGATGAAGATGGGACTGGATCGGGGTGCGGCCGCGATGCTCATCGCCCGCTCGGACTCCCCCGGCGCAGATCGCGGACGGGAAATCGACATCGTGGCCTCGGCGTGCACCGAAGCAGGGGCATCCGACGTGTTCACCACCGACGATCCCGACGAGGGTGAAGCCTTCGCTGCAGCACGGCGATTCGCGATCCCTGCGGTGGAACGGATGGGTAGCCTCCTGCTCGAGGACGTCGGGGTTCCATTGCCGGCGCTCCCCGACCTGGTCGAGGGCATCGAGAGGATCGCGGAGAAGTACGAAGTACTGGTCGCGGTCATCGCACACGCAGGCGACGGAAACACCCACCCTCTGATCGTGTTCGACCCAGCCGACGCGGACATGGAGCGACGCGCGAACATCGCGTTCGGCGCCATCATGGATCTCGCGATCTCGCTGGGCGGCACGATCACCGGTGAACACGGAGTCGGCAGGCTCAAGAAGGCCTGGCTACCGGATCAGGTGGGCGAGGACGTCATGAAGCTGACTCAGCGAATCAAGTCCGCACTCGACCCCGACGGCATCCTCAATCCCGGAGCCGTTCTCTAGTCGAGGGCGGCGGCGCACTCGTCGGAGACGGTCAGGACATCGTCGAGAATCTCCAGGCCCTGTCGGAGTTCGTCCTCGGTCGTCGTCAACGGTGGCGCGATCTGAATTCTGTTGCCCGCCATGAACGGCCACAGGCCGCGCGCTTTCGCCGCCGCGGTCACCTTCCCTATGGGTTCGGCATCCTTGCCCGTCGCCGCGAACGGCACCAACGGGTCACGCGTCTGCCGATCCTTGACCAGTTCCACAGCCCAGAAGAACCCCCGACCTCTCACCTCCCCGACGCTGGGATGGGACTCGGCGAGCTTGGCCAGTCCGGCGCCGAGCACGTCGGCGCCGACGCTTCGGACGTAGGGCAGAATTCCGTCGCGTTCGAACACTTCGATGGATGCCACACCGACCGCACAGGCCAGCGGATGCCCCGAGTACGTCAACCCGCCCGGATAGGGCTTGTGATCGAATTTCGACGCGATGGCTTCGGAAATGACGACGCCGCCCAGCGGGACGTAGCCGGAATTGATTCCTTTCGCGAAGGTGATCAGGTCGGGCTCGACGTCCCAGGCCTGGCAGGCGAACCATTCCCCGACCCTGCCGAATCCGACCATGACCTCGTCCGCGATGTAGACGATGCCGTACCGGTCGCACAGTTCGCGCACCCCCGCCAGGTAACCCGGCGGTGGCACCAGGACACCGTTGGTACCGACGACGGATTCGAGGATGAGGCCCGCGATGTTCCCCGGGCCCTCGAGCTCGACGACCTGTTGCAGATGGGACAGCGCCGCTGCGGTCTCGTCCTCGGGAGTCGTTGTGCCCCAGGGTGACCGATAGGGGTACGGACCGAAGAACCGGACGACGTCGACGTTGGTCGGTTCGGTGCCCCACCGCCTCGGTTCACCCGTCAAGCCGATGGCCACACCGGTTCCGCCGTGGTACGAGCGGTACGCGGCCAACATCTTCGTCCGGCCGGTGTGCTGGCGGGCCAGGCGCACGGCGTGCTCGACGGCTTCTGCTCCTCCGGTGGTGAAGAAGACTCGGTTCAGATCGCCCGGTGCTCGCTCCGCGACGAGAGCCGCGAGCTTGCTTCGGGTGGAGTTGGCGACCGTCGGGGAGATCGTCGTCAGCACACGGGCTTGGTCGACGATCGCCGCCACGAGATCCGGGTGCTGATGACCCAGGTTGACGTTGACGAGTTGCGACGAGAAGTCGAGGTATCGATTCCCCTTGTCGTCCCAGAACCAGGACCCTTCGCCGCCGTCGACGGTGATCGGGTTCAACTCGGCCTGCGCCGCCCAGGAGTAGAACACGTGGTCCATCTACTTGCCGCCTTCCTCCGATCCGACGGATGCAGTCGTCGCCCCTGCCAGATCCGGGATGACGTGCTCACCGTAGGACTCCAGTGTCGCCGATTTGGCGTCGTGCTGGAGGTACACCGAGAACTGGTCGACACCCAGCGCTTCGAGCGCCTTCAGCTTCGTGACGTGCTCGGCGGGGCTGCCCAGGATGCAGAACCGGTCGATCACGTCGTCGGGCACGAACTCGGCGTGCGAATTCCCGGACTTACCGTGCTCGTTGTAGTCGTACCCGGTGCGTGCAGCGATGTAGTCGGTCAACGCAGCAGGTACACCCCCACCGTCGTTTCCGTATCTAGCCACGATGTCCGCGACGTGGTTGCCCACCATTCCCCCGAACCATCGGCACTGATCACGCGCATGCGCGAGTGCGCTCGCGCTGCCGTCGGTGACGTAGGCGGGTGCTGCCACACAGAACTTGATCGACGACGGATCCCGCCCGGCGGCGTCCGCGGCGGCCCGGACTCGTCCGATCGTCCACGACGCGATGTCCGGGTCGGCGAGCTGCAGAATGTACCCGTCGGCGACTTCCCCGGTGAGGTCGAGCGCCTTGGGTCCGTACGCGGCAACCCACACCTCGAGTGTCGATCTCGTCGCCCACGGGAATCGGACGACGGTGTCACCGAGCGACACCGACCGGCCGTTGGCGAGCTCGCGGATGACATGAATGGACTCGCGCAACTGGGCGAGCGTCGTCGGCTTTCCGCCGAGGGTGCGAACCGCCGAGTCACCTCGACCGATTCCGCAGACCGTACGGTTGCCGAACATGTCGTTGAGCGTGGCGAACGTCGACGCCGTCACCGTCCAGTCACGGGTGGCGGGATTGGTCACCATCGGCCCGACGACAACCCTCCTGGTTTCCGACAGGATCTGGCTGTGAATGACGTACGGCTCCTGCCACAGCAGGTGGGAATCGAACGTCCAGACATGCGAGAAACCATGCGTCTCCGCGCGTCTGGCGAGGTCCACGACGCGTGATGCAGGCGGAGTGCACTGCAACACGACTCCGATGTCCATCGGTCACACGAGATTCTGCGACAGCTCGCGCTTCACGAACCGCCCGTCTCCGGCCGAACCACGATATTCGCCGCCGTCGACGATCACCTTGCCGCGGGAGATCACCGTGTCGACGTGTCCGTCGATCTCGAAGCCCTCGTAGGCGGAATAGTCCATGTTCATGTGGTGCGTCTTTCCGAGTCCGATGCTGGTGTGGCCGTTCGGGTCGTAGATCACGAGGTCACCGTCCGCACCGGGCGAGACGATGCCCTTCCTCGGGTACATGCCGAACATGCGCGCGGGCGTGGTGCAGCAGACGTCCACCCACTTCTCCAGGGTGATCCTGCCGTTCTTCACCCCCTGGAACATCAGGTCCATGCGGTGCTCGACGGATCCGATTCCGTTGGGAATCTTGGAGAAGTCACCGATGCCCATTTCCTTCTGGTCCTTCATGCAGAACGGGCAGTGGTCGGTGCTGACGGTGGCGACGTCCCCCGTTCGTAGGTAGCGCCATAATTCGTCCTGGTGGCCTTCGGCGCGGGATCTCAACGGCGTCGAGCACACCCATTTGGCGCCGTCGAATCCCGGCGCGCCGAGCTGCTCTTCGAGCGAGAGGTACAGATACTGCGGGCAGGTCTCGGCAAACACGTTCTGCCCGTTGCCTCGTGCGACCGCGATCTGTTCCAGTGCCTGCTTCGCGGAGACGTGTACGACGTACAGCGGGGCTCCGGTGACGTTCGCCAGCATGATGGCACGGTGGGTTGCTTCTTCCTCCAACTGCCACGGTCGCGAGGTGCCGTGAAAGTACGGTGTGGTGTCGCCGCGCGCCACCGACTGTGCGACGAGCACGTCGATGGCGATCCCGTTCTCGGCGTGCATCATCAGCAGCGCACCGGTCTCCGCTGCGGTCTGCATGGCGCGCAGTATTTTTCCGTCGTCGGAGTAGAACACGCCCGGATACGCCATGAACAGTTTGAAGCTGGTGACACCTTCGGACACCAACTCGCTCATCGCTTTCAGCGAATCACTGTCCACGTCGCCGATGATCTGGTGAAACCCGTAGTCGATCGCACAGCGCCCGGCAGCTTTCTCGTGCCACTGCGCCAGCGTGTCCTGAACTCGTTGCCCTGGAGTCTGGATGGCGAAATCGACGATGGTGGTGGTGCCGCCCCACGCTGCGGCCCGGGTGCCGGTCTCGAACGTGTCCGATGCGAACGTGCCCCCGAACGGCATCTCCATGTGCGTGTGCCCGTCGACTCCACCGGGGAGCACGTATTTCCCGGTCGCGTCGATCACCGTGTCCGCCGTCTGGGTCAGGTCGGCAGCGAGCACCGTCGAACCTGGTTGCAGCACAGCGACGATGGTGCCACCGTCGATCAGCACATCGAGCGGTTGGGCACCCGTCGGCGAGACGACTGTGCCTCCGTGAACGAACGTCGTCCCCATCTCAGCACCTCCGGCCGGCGGTCATGGCTCCACCAGCGGCGCGTAGGCGTCGGGTCTGCGGTCCCGATAGAACGCCCACCGGTCACGGACCGTCTTGATGAGATCCATCTCCAGGTCACGCACGATCAACTCGGGCTCGCTGTCCGAGGCGACGTCACCGACGAACTTGCCTTCGGGGTCGACGAAGTAGCTGGTGCCGTAGAAGTCGTCGTCGCCGTACTCCTCGATGCCGACGCGGTTGATGGCTCCGATGTAGTACTCGTTGGCCACCGCCGACGCCGGCTGCTCGAGTTTCCAGAGGTAGTTGGACAACCCGCGCGAGGTGGCCGACGGATTGAACACGATCTCGGCTCCGGCGAGACCCAACGCACGCCACCCTTCCGGAAAGTGCCGGTCGTAGCAGATGTAGACGCCGATGCGACCTACTGCGGTGTCGAACACCGGCCAGCCCAGGTTGCCGGGCCGAAAGTAGAACTTCTCCCAGAAACCGTTCACGTGCGGGATGTGGTGTTTGCGGTATTTCCCCAGGTAGGTACCATCAGCGTCGACCACGGCCGCGGTGTTGTAGAGCATGCCCGGTTGTTCCTGCTCGTAGACCGGCAGGATCATGACGATGCCCAATTCCTTCGCCAGTGCCGCGAACCTGTCGACGGTGGGTCCCGGAACCGACTCGGCGTAGTCGTAGAACTTCGAGTCCTGCACCTGGCAGAAATACGGGCCGTAGAACAACTCCTGGAAGCAGACGACCTTCGCCCCTTGTTCGGCCGCACTGCGCGCGTATCCCTCGTGCGCCTCGATCATCGTCTGCTTGTCGCCGGTCCAGTTGGTCTGGACCAGAGCCGCTCGAACTGTCGTCATGGCTGACCACTTCCGTCCCTCGTTCTCGATGGGCCTGTTCAACATAAGTGATCCACGAGGTACACGTGCGGTCAATGGTGTTACAACATGAAGTGAGGACGTTTCGGCCGGGTAACGACTCAGGTCGACGGCATCAACAGGGCCCGCACGGCGTCGATGGTGTCCGCATCCGCGGGGGTCTTGTCCGGCCGATACCGCAGCACGCGTGCGAATCTCAGTGCCACACCACCCGGATAGCGGCTACTGGTCTGCGCGCCGTCGAGCTCGATCTCCACGACCAGTTCGGAGTTCAGGTAGACGGTGTGCTCGTCGCGCGATCGCTCGTGCTCGAGAAATTCCTCGGTCTGCCACTGCAACAACGCATCGGTGAGACCTTTGAACGTCTTACCGACCATGATCGGGTCACCGCCGTCCGGGTCACGCGCTCCCAGATGCAGGTTGGACAACCACCCGGTGCGTCGCCCGTAGCCCCATTCCGCAGCCAACACGACGAGGTCGAGAGTGTGCTCGGGTTTGACCTTCTGCCAATCCTTTCCCCGTCGTCCGGCCGCGTAGATCGAGGACAGCGACTTGATCATCACCCCTTCGTGACCGGCGTCCAACGCCGCATCGAAGTGAGCGGCGGCCGAATCCGCGTCGGGTCGCACCAAGGACGGGATCCGATGCTGCGGAGCCACGCGCTCGAGGGCGTCGAGTCGTCGTTCGAGCGGTTCGTCCAACAGGTCCACTCCGTCGAGGTGGATACAGTCGAAGAAGTACGGCTGCAAGAGCAATTCGTGTGCGCTCTGCGCGCCGAACCGACTCATCGTCTCCTGGAACGGCCGGGGTCTCCCACCGTCGGTCAGCGCAAGGGTTTCACCGTCCAACACCACGGACTCACAGGGAAGTGTGCGAATCAGCTCCACCAATTCCGGTACGCCGTCGGTGATCTCGCGCAGCGTCCTGGTGTAGATGTGCACGTCGTCTCCGAGCTTGTGCACCTGGATCCGTGCACCGTCGAGCTTGTACTCGACGCTCACATCTCCCTCCATGTCCGCCCAGGCGGACGCCAGCGTCTCCGCCGGCGAGGCGAGCATGGGACGAACCGGCCTTCCGACCTGAAGACCGAAGCCTGCCAGTGCCTCCTCCCCACCGTTCAACGCAGCAACTGCGGTCGCGTCGAGACGCCCGGACAACATGAACGCCCGGCGCACCGGCGCCGGATCCAACCCGGCGGCCTTGGCGATCGCATCGGTCATCACTCCTTCGAGCGCACCCTGGCGAAGTTCACCCGTCATCAGGCCGACGAGAAACTTCCGTTCCGCCCCGGTCGCCGACGCCCAGAGGTCGACCAGCAGTTCACGCCGCCGCGCGGCCGAGCCAGGTCCCGACGTCGACGCGACGGCCGTGATGGCGTCGTCGACCTCGCTCACCGTCAGCACACCGTCCGGAGCGGCCGGGACGTCGATGTCTGCCAGAGTGCGCCACCCGACCCCGATGCGGCCCTGCGGCAGCTCCCCTGACAGCCAGGACACGACGACCTCCACGTCCGCGGACTGCAGGTCGGCGAGCAGCAGGCGTAGAGCCTCGGTCTTCGCCTTGCGGGAGCGCGTGGCACCGACGGCCGAGGAGGTGTCGATGATTCGAGTGAACAGCACGTACCGAACGTAACCGGAAGGTCGGACACTCAATCCTTCCGCGGCGCGAGCGTGCTCGGTCGACGTGTGTCAGCTGAAGCCGAGTACCCGGTCACCCCACGCCACCCTGGTCTCCCCGTCCGGGTCGTCGACGACGTTGTCCTGGCCGTCGATCACCAATGTGGCACGAGCCGGCTCGGTGTACAGCGGCCAGTGTTTCGCGCCGTCCAGCGTTGCGGGAACTCCGTGACGCGCGAACGCCGTCCACCGCTTCATCACACGGGCCGAGACGGCCGTCGCAGCTTTGCGGCCACCGAGCCAGAACGTCGGGTCGCGGTTCAGGGTGCCGAAGTTGCCGAAGACGTAGGGCAGTTCCGTTGCGTGACCGGCTCCGATCCGCGCGGCTTTCAGCATCGGCGTCGCGTGGTCGAACCGGTACATCCAGACCGGCGAATGCCTGCTGTGCGCGTCGGCGATCCAGAGGCTGGGCATCTTGAACCCCGCGTCGGTCGACATCGCGAGTGCCCCGGAGGTCTTCGATCGTTCCGGATACGCCGACATGATCTCGGCGACGCGGAAAGCAGGCAGTTCCGCGTGGTCGTTCGCGATCGCCCGGAACATCTCGGACACGGTGTCCGAGGTGACCGGCATCAGCGGCGACTTCATCAACCGGAAGATCGACGCCTCGTCGTTGTTGGTTCCGATGATCAACGGAATTCGGTGGGCGAACCCTTTCTGGAACGCCGCGACCGGATACCGAGGCACGATGTCGCCGTCGACGACCGGCGCGAGCCCGAGTGTGCCGGGCACCTTCGTCGGGATCTCGTAACAGAGCGTGTCGCCCGCCTCCACGAGCCGCATGAACTCGATGGTCTTCAGCTCGTGGATTCGATCCGGCGTGACGTCGACGAGTTCGAGGAATCGTCCCGCCACCTGCGCAGCGCGGTCGGGACCGTACACCGACGTCGCGGGTGCGCTCTGCACTATCGCGCGGTGGAACAACCCCGCGGCCTTCGGCGACGTCATCAGCGTCGTCACCGACGCGCCACCCGACGATTCACCGAACAGCGTCACGTTCGACGGGTCACCGCCGAACGCGTCGATCGATCGGCGCACCCACTCGAGCGCCGCGATCATGTCCCGCAAACCCAGATTCGATTCGAACACCGTGTCGTCGGTGGAGAACGAGGACAGGTCGAGGAATCCGAACGCGCCGATCCGATAGTTGATCGTCACGATCACCAGGTCGCCGACTTCCGAGAGACGCCGACCGTCGTACACCGCCTGAGACGAGGACCCGAGCGAGTAGGCGCCGCCGTGAATCCACACCATGACCGGTCGCGTGGTTCCGTCCGGCTCCGGCGCCCACACGTTGAGCGACAGGCAGTCCTCCGACATGGGGATGTCGGGATCGATGGGTACCGGGTTGTCCAGGCCCTGCGGAGCGACGGACCCGAAGTGCCGGCAGTCCCGCGGCTGTGTCCACGGTTCGACGGGGCGAGGGGATCGAAATCGATGTTCACCGTCCGTCGGCGCCGCGTAGGGAATGCCCTTCCACGCGTGGACCGACCCGTCCTGATGGCCGATCACATCGCCGTCGGGCGTGCGCACCTGGCATGTCGTCTCGCTCATGGCCCCTCCTACGATCTACCGGCGTTCGCCAACGTACCAACTCCCCGTCGGCGCGGATCGTCGTTCATGTCCGCGACGTTCTTTATGCTGAGCCGTATGACGCGGGTTCGGATCTACGCTGGTGCAGCGTGCGGGCTTGCCGCCGTCCTCCTGTCCGGGTGCAGCACGCAGTCGTCGGGGAACGCAACGGCGCCGCTCGCGACGGTGGACACCGATCCGCCGTCGGTGATCCGGACGACCACACCCCCGGCCACGACAACTCCCGCGCAGACGACCACTCTGCCGTCGACCACTCTGCCGACGACGAACTCGACCACCACGCCCGCAGTCGCCGACCCCGCTCGCTACGAGGGGCTCAGCGGTTTCTACTACTTCACCTCCCCTACCGGGAAATTCGAATGCGCCGTGTTCATCACCGATGCGTCGGTCGCCGGCTGTCACGGCGAGTTCCCGCCCACTGCTCCCCGGGTCGAGGGCAGCGGCGCTCCGGATTCTCGAGTGGCTCCCAACACGATCGAGCTGACGGCCGGCACCGCGGCGCGATTCCTGAGCTCCGGTGACCCTCGGTTCCATCGGTTCGACGCCATCGCCACTCCGCTCCCCTACGGTGAAACGCTCTCGATACCCGGGTCGGGTACGTCGAACGGCATCACGTGCAGGGTCGACGAGCTCGCCGGGGTCTCCTGCACCGACCAGGTAGGGCATGGTTTCACCGTGTCCGACACGGCGTTCGAGTTGAAGTGACCGGTGTGTTTCGCAGTGCGAACGACCGGGCATAAGCTGACAGCCGTACGGCGAGACCGCCGCACGATCATCTGTCGCGGCCGAGAGCACAGAGCTCTCCGACCGGGAAGGAGTTTTCCCGATGTCCACCACGCCGACTCGACGCAACGCCAAAGTCATAGGCGTCAGCGTCGCCGCCGCGGTCGGCGGCTTCCTGTTCGGTTTCGACAGCTCCGTGATCAACGGGGCCGTCGACGCCATCGAAGGCCGTTTCTCACTTGGCTCGTTCACCACCGGCTTCGTCGTCGCCATCGCGCTGATCGGGTGCGCCGTCGGCGCCTGGTTCGCGGGCTCGCTCGCCGATCGATGGGGCCGCAAGAAAGTGATGGTGCTGGGCTCGGCCCTGTTCACCATCTCCTCGTTGGGATCGGGCCTCGCCTTCAGCGTCCCCGACCTGATCCTGTGGCGCATCCTCGGCGGCCTCGGTATCGGTATCGCCTCCGTCATCGCGCCCGCCTACATCGCCGAGATCGCTCCCGCGAAATGGCGCGGAAGTCTGGCGTCACTGCAGCAACTCGCCATCACCCTCGGGATTTTCGCCGCCCTTCTCTCCGACGCCCTGCTGCAGGGCGCCGCGGACGGTGCGTCCAACGACCTCTGGCTCGGCCAGGAAGCCTGGCGCTGGATGTTCCTCGTCGGCGTCGTACCGGCCCTGATCTACGGCCTGCTCGCAGTCACCATCCCCGAGTCACCTCGCTACCTCGTCGGCAAGCACCTCGACCAGGAAGCTGCCGACATCCTCGCCAACATCACCGGTGAACTGCATCCCGACGAGCGAGTCCACGAAATCCGCCTCACTCTCCGCAAGGAGGAGAAGGCCTCGTTCGCCGACATCCGCGGCCCTAAGTTCGGGCTCCAGCCGATCGTGTGGGTCGGCATCGTCATGGCCGTCCTGCAACAGTTCGTCGGCATCAACGCGATCTTCTACTACTCGACGACCCTGTGGAAGTCCGTCGGCTTCACCGAGGACCAGTCGTTCACGACGTCGGTCATCACCTCGATCATCAACGTCACGATGACCTTCGTGGCCATTCTGTTCGTCGACCGAATCGGCCGACGCAAACTGCTCCTGGGCGGTTCCGTCGGCATGTTCGTCGGCCTGCTGATGGCAGCGATCTCGTTCTCCCAACAGATCGGCAGTGGCGACGACGTGTCCCTCCCGAGCCCGTGGGGTGCCGTCGCGTTGGTCGGAGCGAACCTGTTCGTGATCTTCTTCGCCGCGACGTGGGGACCCATCATGTGGGTTCTTCTCGGCGAGATGTTCCCCAACCGTATGCGCGCCGTCGCCCTCGGAATCGGAACCGCCGCGAACTGGCTGGCCAATTTCGCTGTCACACTTGCCTTCCCGCCGCTCACCCAGGCGATCGGCCTGTGGGCGATCTACGGATTCTTCGCCGTCATGGCGGCAGTCTCGTTCTTCTTCGTCAAATCGAAGATTCCCGAGACCAACGGCAAGGAGCTCGAGGACATGCAGTAACGGATCGCCGACGAGAGTGCTAGGGTCGGCGATGTTCTGACACGGGGTGCGTCCGTACATGCGGATGCTGAGATCACACCCGTCGAACCTGATGCAGGTAATGCTGACGAAGGGATGTCAAGGCGATGACAACGCCTGTGCACTCGGTGCACTCGGAAAAACCCGGCGATTCCGGTCGCTACACGGATCACCTGTGGGACGCGACGGCGGATCTGCGCGCCGCGATCGACGATCTCGAGTTCCTCGAGCTCCTCGGTGACGGCACGCTTCCGCTGGACGCGTTCCGCACGTACATCGCCCAGGACGAGCTCTACCTGGCCGGATACGCCAAAGCCCTGTCCATCCTGGCGTCGAGAGCGCCGGACACGCAGACCGCGGCGTTCTGGTCGTCGTCTGCGGCAGGTGCCGTCGCCGAAGCGTCACTTCATGCGTCGCTGCTGTCCAGCGACGCGCTTCCGAGCCCCGGCGCCGAGATCGAACATTCACCGGCGTGCCTCGGCTACGTCTCGTACCTCGTCGCCACCGCCGCGACCGAGCCCTACGCAGTCGCGGCCGCGGCCGTACTTCCGTGCTACTGGATCTATGCCGACGTGGCAGTTCGCTTGTCGCTCGCGGCACGGGAAGTCCTGCAGCGCGATCCCGAACACCCCTACGCACGGTGGGTGTCCACGTACGATTCCGACGAGTTCCGCACGCTCGTCGACGGCGCCCGCGCCCTCGTCGACGACGCGGCTGCTGCGGCGACGGACGTGCAGCGCCGCGCCATGACGCAGGCGTTTCGCGTCGCCACCCGGTACGAACTGATGTTCTGGGACACCGCACTTCACCCGACGCCGTGGCCGGTGGCACGATGAAACGTCTCCTCGCCCTTGCGTGCGCCGCGATCTCCGTGGCGGGCCTGACCTCGTGCGCGCAAACGAACGATTCGGACACCATCAGGTTCGCGCTCGACTGGACACCCAACACCAATCACACCGGCTTGTACGTTGCCCTCCAGGAGGGCTACTTCGCGGACGCAGGGTTGAACGTAGAGGTGTTGCCGTACAACAACACTTCGTCGGACACCCTCGTCGATTCCGGTAACGCGGAGTTCGGGATCAGCACGCAGAGCTCCACCGTCTTCGCGAAAGCCGCCGGTGCGCAGATCGTTTCGGTGCTCGCCCCCCTGCAACACTGGGCGACGGCAATCGGTGTACGCGCAGACCGTGACGACATTCCGAGCCCCAAGGCATTGGACGGCAAAGTGTACGCGGGCTTCGGTGACACCGGTGAGAAAGCAGGGCTCCGACAGGTCATCCAGAACGACGGCGGTAGAGGCGAATACGAGACCGTGGTTCTGGGGACGTCGGCGTACGAAGCCGTGTACTCCGGTACTGCGGACTTCACCGTCTCCTATCTCGCATGGGAAGGCATCGAAGCCGAGCACAGCGGGACTCCGATGAAATACTTCGAGAACACCGACTACGAATTCCCCGACGCGTATGCGATCACCATCAGCGGCAACGAGAACTGGCTGGCCGACAACCCCGACGAAGCCGGAAAGTTCGTCCAGGCGCTTCAACGCGGATACCAGCTCGCGGCCGACGACCCCGATCGCGCCGCCCAGGACGTCATCGACGCCAACCCGGGAACCTTCACCGACGAATCGTTGGTCTTCGAGAGCCAACGGATGTTGGCGGACAAGTACATGCGCGACGGCGACGGCGAAGTCGGCACACAGAACATCGACAAATGGACCGAGTACTCGAAGTTCCTGTACGACAACGGGGTTCTGGTGGACGAGAACGGTGCGCCGCTCACGTCCGAGCCCGACTGGTCCACGTACTTCACCGACGAGTACGTCGCCGAATGACTACCTCGGCGATCGGCGACGCGTCTTCCGAGGCGTCTCCGGCCGCACGCGGTGTCAGGCGATGGCCGACTGCCGGAGCGGACGGGCGGGCTCTCGTTCGCTGGGCCCTGCCGTCGGCAACCATCGTCGTCGTCCTCGTCGCGGTGTGGCAGATCTACGTCACCGTCAGTGGAATTCGGCCTCAGGTACTTCCCTCACCCACGCGAATCCTGAGTCAGGGATGGGCGCATCGAGACGCGATCGCGGCCAATGCTGCAGCGACACTGCAGGTCACGGTCATCGGCTTCACCGTATCCTGCGTCGTCGCCTGGATTCTCGCTGTCGCCGTCGACTTCTCGCCCTGGCTGCGTCGAGCAGTCGTTCCGTTGTTCGTGGTGTCGCAGACACTGCCGATCATCGCGATCGCGCCCCTGCTGATCATCTGGTTCGGGTTCGGCTTGCTTCCGAAAATCCTCGTCATTGCGTTGGCGACCTTCTTTCCCATGGCAATCGGCCTGATCGAGGGCTTCGCCTCGGCCGATCGCGACGCCCGAGCGCTCCTGTCGAGCATGGGAGCCGGCCGCTGGCAGCAGTTCAGATACGTGCGTCTACCGTCGGCGATGCCGCGGTTCTTCACCTCGCTCCGAATCGGCATCACCTACGCCGTCGTCGGTGCGATCTTCGCGGAATATGCCGGCGCGAGCGCGGGCCTCGGCATCTACATGAGCCAGCAGAAGAACTCGTTTCGTACCGATCTGGTGCTCGCTGCCGTCCTCGTCACCGCCGTCATCAGCGTCCTGCTCTTCTTGCTGACGTACGTCGTCGAGAGACTGTTCATACCCTGGGCTCGCGACGAACGGGGACGAGAGGAACAGCCGCGATGAGCAGAGTGCACGTGGCAGGCCTGACGAAGTCCTACGGCAACCGCACGATCCTGGACGGCATCGACTTCGACGTCGAACCCGGTGAATTCGTGTCGGTGATCGGCCCGAGCGGATCCGGCAAGAGCACCATCTTCAACATGGTGGCCGGCCTCGACTCGCCGGACGGGGGTGTCGTCGAAGCACCCCGCAGTGCCTACATGCCGCAGAAAGACCTGCTGTTCCCCTGGCGGTCGGTGCTGGACAACACGACCCTCGGCCTCGAGGTGCAGGGCGTTCCGAAGAAAGAGGCGCGTACCCGGGCTCGGGAGCTGTTCGACGTCTTCGGACTCGCTGGTTACGAGAACGCTCGGCCCTCGGAGATGTCCGGGGGAATGCGCCAGCGCGCCGCACTCCTCCGGACCGTCGTTCAAGGCCACGACCTACTCCTGCTCGACGAACCGTTCGGCGCGTTGGACTCGCTGACCCGAACAGACATGCAGGAATGGTTGCAGGACGTCTGGCTTCGCTACCGCTGGACGGTACTGATGATCACGCACGACATCCGAGAGGCCGTGTACCTCTCGGATCGCGTGGTGGTTCTGTCCGACAAACCGGCCCATGTCCGACGCCAAGTCGCCGTTCCCCTGCCGAGGCCACGTGAGCCGATGGTCGTCACGACACCCGAATTCGCTGCCGTCGAGTCGGAACTGATCGACGTACTCGTCAGCGCACGTCGGTCACGAACCCAGTCGGGACGCTAGAGCTGCCACTGCGGATCGTGCGTCCGCGAGGCTCGCTTCCGCCTGCGGAGTCAACGCCGCCATCGCCGGAACCCGGGAGGCGAGCGTCAGGTCCACGGTCACGACGAAGACCTCCATCCCCAACGCCACACCGAGCACCTGCTGCAACTGCGGCACCGTGTGATCGGCACCGAAGTCCGGCGTTCCCGGGCCGTACTGGTTGCCTCGCGACGACACCACGACAACCGGCTTGCCTTCGAGAGGCCGAGTCGGCGCGTCGAACGGCACGGTGATGCCCGGAACGTGGATGTAATCGATCCACGCTTTGAGAGTCGACGGAACGGACCAGTTGTACATCGGCGCACCGACGAGAAGCACATCCGCGGACACCAACTCGTCGATCAGTTCCTTCTGCAACGCCTCCGCCTCCGGCGGCGCAATCTCGTCCGAAGTTCTCAGATGCGGCGCCCAGTGCAACGCGGACGTCGGCAGATGAGGCGGCGGATTGCGATGCAGATCCCGATAGATCACAGAATGATCGGCACCGAGCGAATGCCAGGTGTCCGAAAAATGTGCGGTCACCGCTCGACTCACGGACGCAACAGGATCAGCGGAAGAATCTAGATGCAACAACTGCGGCACGGACACTCCTTCTAGTAGCGGTAACTAGAGAATATGCCCAGCATGGGAGTAGAGCCTGCAGATAGGCTCGAGGTATGGATCATCGGTACATTGCATCGGCGTTGTCGCACCCTGATGCACAGTTGGTTTCCGCCCGCATTGCGGAGTCGGGTGATCGCGTACCCACTGTTTCGCTCGATGGAGTGGAACTCGACATCGACGAGTCGGGCCGACGAGCTGTCGTGGAACTGCTCCGACTTCTCGCCGGGGGTACGTCGGTGACGGTGGGCCCGGTGAGCGAGCTACTGACGACGTCGCAGGCAGCCGAGATCCTCGGTGTATCCGACACTTACGTCCGAAAACTGGCCGACGCGGGCGACCTCGCGATCGAGATGCGCGGCACTCACCGCAGGTTCCGCCTCGAAGATCTTGTCCGACTTCGGGAGACGTTCAAGAAGAATCAGCCGGCTTCGCGGCCGAGCAACTCGGACTGAAGGGTCAGCAGGTCCCGGAAGGCCTCTCCTGATGCACGCCACAGCTGTTCGCTGTCGATGAAGTCGACGCCCAGCAAGTTGACATCTCCACGGTAGGCGCCGACGTCGACGGACAGTTTGCGAACGATCATGGAGATGTCACGCTCGAGGTATCCGGAGTCGCTGCTTTCCAGGGCCCGGAACTGAGCGGAAAAGTGGTCGGCCGAGATCCGTCGGTCCACGAATTGCGCAACAAGGATGACGAAACGCGATGCGTGCAGCGATGGGGATCGAAACGAATGCTCCACGGAACTTTGCCTCCCTGGTCGACAACGCCACTCGTCGTCGCCATCGAACTCAACGGACCGAGACGCCGACGTAGCTGGGCAGCGGATCCGCCGGGGACCTTGCCGTGCGAGGGGTGTCGAACGTCTCGATAACAAACAGGAACTTCACCCACGATAGGGAGTAGAACCTGATCGATCCGCTGTTTCTGGGATTGCTATGACCGTTCACAACAGAACGGTCGGTCCACTTGTGACCTACAGAAGCGACCCGAGCGGCGCGCGTTCAGGGGTGTCGAGCTCCCAGAATTTCCAACCGTCGCAGACCTGCGCATCGCCGCTGATATGTGTCGCGACGGCACTGGCGGCCTCGGTGGGATCTTCGAATCTACGGCCCTCCATCGGTCCACGCACGATCTCGAGGCGCGAACTGTCGGGGTCGTACCGCGCACTGAGCCGGTAGCCGTCGAAGTCGGCAACGACACGAACGCGCAGGTCGATAACCTCTTCGACCGACGCGGAACGCTTTGCATCCGTTCGCCGGGTCTTCTTGCCGACGCGATGAGACGCCGCGGAGTGCGCTGCTTCTGCCAGCGTCGGGTCAGCGTCGACGTTCAACCCCAGAAGACTCCACCTGTCGTGACCGTGTTGCACCCGGCCGACAGCGATTGCGTGGTGTCCGGTACGAGAGCGCAACGGAGAATCCTGCACCCATAGATCGACCTCGCCCCTGATGTCCGCGGCCATTTCCTCTGACGACACCATAAAAAAAGACGGATCCGACTTGCCCAGATCCACGAACACCCAGTACGTCGAGCCGGTGTCATCGGTGGCCAGCGACTCGTCCTGCCGACGCGCCTTCCAGTCACCCTCCACCTTGGACCTGACTCGGACCACGCAGCTGGAACCGTCGACTGCCCACACCTGGACCGGATTGCGACGCGACGTGGTGAGCCGCTCAGCGCGACCCCCGTGCATCACCACCGCTTCGATGAATGCGCGTATGCCCTGCTCCGAAACGTCTTCCACGGTGCTACCTCTGTTCTGCCTACCCGTGCAGATGAAGAGAGGTGCCTACGACGGGTAGCACGCGCACGACTCGGGAATCTGACCTCAGCCTAGTGGTCCGGCGCCTCACGTGGATACCGTGCACAATCGACGCATGAACGTACGGGCCGAGCACGACGCCGAAAGAAGCAGATTCGTGTTGTACTCGGACACCGAAGTTGCCGCGGTATCCGAGTACTTCGACGTCGGAGACACCCGCAATTTCTTCCACACCGTGACACTCCCCCAGTACCGCGGCAGAGGGTACGCCGCGGTACTGACGGAATACGCGTTGAACGACACCCGCTCGCACGAACTGTTCGTTCAGCCGTCCTGCTGGTTCGTCCGCGAATTCATCGAAACGAACGCAGACAACTTCGGCGACCTGCTCACTTCTCCCGGATCGCCCGGCGAGCGGTAGCGAACAACGGGTAGTTGTCCGTATGCTCGCCGTCCTCACCCTTCTTCTTCCGGTACCGTTCCAACGACTTCGCAACGCGCAGTTCGTGTTCACGGATTACGTTCTCGTACAGATACATGGGAACTCCTCGAATAGCTTTGCAGCCCAGCATGATCAGGACAGGCGAAGACGCCGAATGCCCTGCGAATACGAATAGCGGAATGGACGTCGCTACTCGAACGAGAGTGCGGCACGGGACACCGTAAACGGATGCCCGGCAATGTTTTTGAGTTCTCTCACCAAGTCGCACCCCTTTCGGTCCATGTACTCGCCGTGTTCCGTGCACCATCATGCTGCACAACTCTCACAGGCGCCACCGAATTAAATTTCACGGCACATCGCGCCGGCTCGTCATCGGGTCGCGGGCAATCGGAGTGCCGTCGACAGCAGCGTCGGTGACCATGTGGCACGTGCGTGAGCGGCTGTGTACCTTAGAGCGGCGGGGTGACCTCATGTTGTGCGTGTGGGGGTGGTGTGGGCGCACATTCGGGGGGTGTTTCCGTGGGTATGCGTCTGTGTCTCTGTTGGCGGAGCGGTCGTGGATTCACCCTCCTGTTGTGCGTGTGGGGGTGGTGTCAGCGCACATTCGGGGGGTGTTTTTAGTGGGTGGTCGCTGTCCGGTGTCGGATGCACGGCGTAGTGCTAGCACGGGGTGAGCGTCCGGCACGTAGGCGACCGGTGGCTCGTAGGTGTGTGCGGTGGGGTGTTTTTTGTTGGGGTATGCAGAACACCCCCGGGGACCGTGTGGTTCCCGGGGGTGTGCTGTGAAAGTGTGTTCGGCGGTGTCCTACTCTCCCACACCCTGTCGGGTGCAGTACCATCGGCGCTGGAGGGCTTAGCTTCCGGGTTCGGAATGGGACC
>NZ_NPFZ01000023.1:0-49719 GCF_002259425.1 Rhodococcus sp. 14-2470-1a | reverse complement strand
CAAACTCTCCGTAAAAGACTCTAGAAACAACAATCCGAAGATCGTGAATCAGTCAAATGACATCAAGTCCACATCACTAGCAAAAAAACTCAACTAGCATTACCAAAAATCTTCTCACCCCAGACGGGAAGAATGAAGCAAGAAGATGTCACACCCACACCCCGAAAGGCATGAGCGCCTAAAACATTCGGCACTGACATTCATCGACACACTGTTGAGTTCTCAAAGAACACGCACACACCGTTACGTCAGCTTTCGCTTCGACTTCGGGGCTTACACGCTCATGTCCCTCACGATGTAAACTCTTACCTCGCAAGGGGCTGCCAGTTCGATCTGCGTCCAACCTCGTGTCCCGCACCTTTCGGTCCGGGTCGGTGTCCGTGTCGCTCTGACTCGACAAAAGTTACGCCAAGAAGAACTCCTTCGCAAATCGCCTGGTCAGGCGCTTGTACGAGTTAACAACAGAGGCTGCGCGGTGCCGGCGCGGCGCATACGGTTGCGTCATGCTGCTTTCGCCGCGCTATGGAACGGGGTCCCTGTCCGATGTAGTGCCGTCCGTGGTCGCGCATCTGACGGGCAGTTCGTCTGCCGACAGACTCGGTCTCGATCTCCACGGTGTCCGACGAGCGTGTGTCCTGATGGTCGATGGACTCGGCAGCGAACAACTTGCCGATCATTCGGACGACGCACCCTTCCTCACTGCACACACCACCCGATCGATCACCGCAGGATTTCCGAGCACGACGGCGACGAGCCTCAGCTCACTTGGCACGGGGCTCACTCCCGGAGAGCACGGTGTCGTCGGATATCTCGTCGCGCTTCCGGGCCACAAACGCCTCATGAACAGTCTTCAGTGGAAACTCCACGGGACGTCCGCGTCCGAGGGGCTACCGGCCGATGTGGTTCCGGAGCACTTCCAACCGCTACCGACCGCGTTCGAACGTGCGCGTGACGACGGTGTTCGCGTCGTTCACGTCGGTCCGTCGATGCAGGCGAGCTCAGGACTGACTCGTGCTTCTCTTCGCGGCGCGCAGTTCCGCAACTCGGTTTCCCTTGCCGATCTCGCGGCCGGAACACTCGACGCACTCGATGCTCCCGGCCCGACGCTGGTCTACGCCTATCACGGTGACCTCGACCTGGTGGGCCACGTCCGAGGACCGAAGTCGCACGCATGGCGCCTGCATCTTCGCCATGTCGACCTACTCGCCGAGTCGATCGCCGACGGTCTTCCTCCCGACGGCGCGCTGATCGTCGTCGCCGACCACGGAATGGTTGGCATCGACCGGAGGTTCGACTACGACTCGACCCCGGAGCTGAGGGACGGCGTCAGGCTCCTGGGCGGAGAACCCCGGATGCGATACCTCTACACACGGACCGGAAGTAGTAGTGACGTGCAGGTGACCTGGCAGGAGTCACTCGGGGAGCACTTCCTCGTCGTCACCCGCGAGGACGCACTGTCGCGAGGGTGGTTCGGCCCGGCGGTGTCCACTGCGTCCGCCGAACGAATCGGAGACCTGCTGGCCCTCGCGCAGGACGAATCGGCCGTGGTGAGAACGCAGGCGGAAGCGAACGCGTCGGCACTCGAGGGGCACCACGGGTCGCTGACGCCTGCCGAGCTACTCGTTCCAGCGACGGTCGTCCGAGCGGACAGCCGCCGCTGACCGGTTCTTGTCGGTACCCCGCGATAACTTCTGTTCGATCGAATGTTCGAAGTTTGGTGGAACGGGGAGAAGCATGCCGAAGCACAACGGTCCAGACCTTGACGCTGCAACGCAGTCCGACTGGACGAGGTTCACGACCGAACTGGCTGATCATCTGGCGTCGCTGGAACCAGGTGCGGAGCTGTCGATATCTCCGGACTTCGAGCCCGAGGGCTCACCGCGGCGAGCAATGCTTCTTCGCCTGACAGCGGAGGGGACGCTCGTGTGTGCATCGTCGGGGCTCGGTTCTCCCCCGCCTCCCTGGCAACCGGCCGAGGCCGACGGAATTTTCGTCGTCGAGGACGGCGCCGCGTGGGTCGACCGGTTGTGTTCGACGGTCGTCGAGCAGATCCGATGCGCGTGGAACATCCCGCATCCCTCGTTCCTCTTCCGGCCTGGGGCGAAGGCACCGACCGCACCGACACCCGACGAGTCGGCTTGCCCCCCGGATGTGGCGGGTCCGTTGCTGGAGACCTTCGGGGATCGGGTGTCGGTCACGCCCGACGGAGTCGTCAGCATCGCCATCGGGCCGGTCATCGCATACGTCACTGCTGCGGGCGTAGACGAGATCCGCATTCATGCGCTCGTCGTCGAGCGTATTGCCGGGCGAACACGGGCTGCGGAGGTCGTCGCGGATCTCAATCGCCGGCATCCGCGGCTGAAGTTCTTGTTGGTCGAGGACCGTGTCCATGTCGCGTGCACGATCGACGCCGATCCGTTCCTCCCACAGCACGTGGTGAATGCCGCAGGCCGCCTGGCGAAGTTCGCGGCGACGGTCGACGAGGAGTTCGCCGATCACGTCGGGGGTGTTGTTCCCACCCACGACGCGACCGAACAGGTCGACGGGTCCGCGGACCCCAGCGACGAGGAGCTTCCGCCGCAACTGATGACGTTGCTGGAGATGGATGCGGAGTCCGGTGGGAAGGTCGACGCCGACGACATCGTGTCGGTCTGCGGACCTGACCGCGCGAAGATCGGACGTTTCGAGGCGTTCTGCACCGAACAGGCAGAGTCTTGGCGCGAGTACGCGCAGGAAGCCATGCTCCGTGGAGAATCCGCGGCGGCCGAGGAGTGTGCGCTGGAGGCGGTTCCGTGGGACCGAGTTGTCCGAGCACTGCGCAGCGCGCTGGCGGCGATCAAGAATCTCGACAACGTCTGAGCTCGCCGGTTGGCGTGCATCCGTCGCCCGGCCGTGCTCCCCACGGCGAATGCCGCCATGACACGAGAGGAGCCCGGCCGGTTGTCGGACCCGGCGTCAGACGATCGCGACGGCGTCGATCTCGACGAGCATCTCTTCGCGAGGTAAACCGGTGAATACCGTTGTCCGACTGGGCAGGACATCTCCGGTGGTGTACTTCTGGACGAACTCGCCGTATGCGTCGTTCATGATGGCGAAGTCCTCGCGCTTGGTGAGGTAGACGCGAAGCATGACGACGTCGTCGAACGTTGCGCCGCTCGCTTCGACGATCGCGCGCACGTTCTCGAGCGTTCTCGTGGTCTGGGCGGCGACGTCGCCCGGGTACAGGTACTCGCTGGTCTTCGGATCGACCGGTCCCTGGCCGGAGACCTGCACGAACGGGCCCTTACGCACCCCTTGGGAGAACGTGTGTGCGGGTGCCGGTGCCCCATCGGTTCGAACTGCGATCTTCTCGCTCATTACTTTCCTTTCCTACGAGGTCTTCTCGGTCGGCTTCCAGCCGAGATCGGCCGAAATGGACTCGGCGACAGCCAGAATTTCGGGTAGTTTCCCGAGGACTTGTCCGTGGTCGAGGAGCATGTCCGGTACCGACATCGACACTGCCGCAACGGTTCGTCCGGTGCCGTCGAGGATCGGTACACCCACGCAGTTGACGAACGTCTCGTGTTCCTCGTGGTCCTCGGCGTAGCCCTGCTCGGCTACGAGGTCCAGTTCAGCGAGGTACCGCTCGGCGGAATCTATGGTCCGGTCGGTGAACCGCGCGTATTCGATGCGTTGCGCGATCTGCCGCTGCTCGGCACGTGGGAGTGCGGAGACCAGCACCTTTCCCACGGCCGTGCAGTGCAACGGGGCGGGTCTTCCGATACGCGAGTACATCCGGACGCTCTGCGTCGCATCGAATTTGTCGATGTACACCGCCTCGCCACCCTCGAGGGTTGCCAGGTGGATCGTCTGTCCGGTTGCGGCGTTGAGCGCAGCGAGGTGCGGCCTCGCTACCGTGCGCACATCCCTCTGTTCGAGTGCGCGGTTGGCGAGTTCGAAGAATCGTGACCCGAGCACGTATCGGTGGTCGGCGTCGTGCTGGACGAAGCGGTCCGACTCCATCGTGCGCAGCAGTCGCAGCACGGTTGTCTTGTGCACGTCCAGTTCTCGGGCTAGTTGGTCGAGCGACCTCGTCTCCTCCCCCAGGAGGCCGAGGATGGTCAATGCTCGGGACAGGCTTTGGCTCATTGCGCCACCAGATCAGCGAATCGTGCCGAGTTCCACTCCGCGTCGGGGAGGGCCAGCGCCGCGGCGAGCCGAGAGGGATCAGCGACTTCGGCCGCGTCACCGTGTGCGGTCAAGGCTCCTGCCGCGCAGAGGTGACCGAGCCGGACCCTGTCCACAGCCGAGTGCCCGGTCAGCAAACCGGCAAGAAATCCGCCTGCGAACGCGTCGCCCGCGCCGATTTTTTCCACGACGTCGAGTGTGAGGGCAGGAACGTCGACGCGCGACGATCCGTCGAACGCGGTCACGACGTGCGCGTCGTTCTTGACCACCAGGTGACGCGGTTCCGGGAACTCCGCGCGCAACGCTGCGGGATCGTTGATCCCGAAGACCTCGTGCGCCTCGTCGGCACCCATCAGCACCACGTCGCTGCCGCGGACATGGTCAGCCAGCACGGAGGACGCGTCGGAGATTCTCGAGCCCCACAGCGCGGGCCGAAAGTTCAGGTCGAAGCTGACGGTCGCCGCGGACGCCAGCAGTGCTTTCGACATCGACTCGGCCGAGGCCGACAACGCGACGGTGATTCCGGAGAGGTGGACGATGGCGGCCCCCTCGATCACGGTGGGAACCAGGTCTTCGGCAGACAGAGCGCTGGCAGCCGATCCTGTCCGGAAGTACGTCATGCGACTCTCGCCGCGCGGCAGATCGTGTCCGACGCCGGTGCCGGCTCCGCGTTCCTTGACGTAGATCCCCGTCGGACGTGCAGGGTCGACCGACACGGCAGATACATCGACACCTGATTCGCCGAGTTGACGTAGCAGGTATCGGCCGAATCCATCGTCTCCGACCCGTGACAACCAGGACGTGGACACACCCAGCTGGACGAGGACGCGTGCCACGTTGGCTTCGGCTCCGCCTGCCGAACGTCGAAACGAATCCGAGTCTTCGAGGGCGCCGGGCTCGGCAACGAGAACCACGAGTCCTTCTCCGACGCATACCGCGCGAGGCGATGAAAGCAAGAGATCTCCTTCGAATGCTTGCGGGCCGGCCCCTGTTGGATGCACACTACTAATCACAAACATTTTGCGCAACAGCCGTTGCATATTACGCAACGCGCACCCGCTTGGAGGTCTCCACCTTGATCGACACGCACGCCGTCAACGCCCTACGAGCGCGAAAGATCGGACCCGAACACAAATCGGTTCCACCCCACGCCTGGGGACGTTCGATCGAGGAGTTCGTCCGAGAAGCACCATCGGCGACGTCCTTCCAGACGCCGCTGTTGACGCTCGACGACAAACGAATCAACCACAACATCGAGGTGATGGCCGCCTGGGCTGCCGAGGCGGGTGTGAAACTCGCGCCGCACGGCAAGACGACGATGGCTCCGGCTCTCTGGAAACGCCAGCTCGATTCCGGTTCGTGGGCAATCACATTGGCGACCATCTGGCAGGTGCAGTTGGCGAGGACGTTCGGCGTCCAACGCATCATGCTGGCCAACGCCCTCGTCGACCCTGTCGGTCTCGCCTGGCTGGCACGGGAACTCGTCGAACATCCCGAGTTCGAATTCTACTGCTGGGCAGACGGACTCGGCACCGTCGAGGCAATGAACGCAGCCCTGTCCGACGCAGGCGCAACCAGGCCGGTCCACGTCGTCGTCGAGCTGGGCGGCGAGCACGGCAGAACCGGAGCGCGCACGATCGACGAAGCTCGTGCGGTCGCCGACGCCGTCGCCGCGTCGCCTCGTCTGGCACTCGCGGGTGTCGGAGGATACGAGGGCGCACTCAGCCACGATCGGTCCGAGGCCGGCCTGAAGGCCGTCGCCCACTACCTCGACGCCGTCGCAACTCTCCATCGAGAACTCGACGCAGCAGGTCTCTACGACGAGCACGCCGTGGTCACCGCGGGCGGAAGCGCGTATCAGGACATCGTGGCCGCGCACCTGGCGCCACTGGCCGACGAGGACGGCGCACGCGGCGTCGCGACCACGGTGGTGCTCCGGTCGGGGGCATACATCATCCACGACGACGGGTTCTACTCACAGATCTCACCGATGATCCCGAGCCGTTCGGACCATCCACTCGAAGCTGCGATGCACGGCTGGGCGCGCGTCGTGTCGCGCCCGGAGCCGGGCCTCGCGCTCCTCGATGCCGGCAAGCGGGACCTCCCCTACGACGAGGGCTTGCCCACTCCGCAGTCGGTCGACGGCGAGATCACCGCCCTCAACGACCAGCACGCCTTCCTGCGGTTCGCCCCGGGCGCCAGCGCGGCTCCGATCGGAAGCGTTGTTCGCCTGGGTCTTTCGCATCCGTGCACAGCCTTCGACAAATGGCGGCTGATCCCTCTCGTCGACGATGCAGGCAGCGACGATCCGCGCGTCGTCGACCTCGTCCACACCTTCTTCTAGGAGCCACGAATGACATTGCTGATTCGCGGAGCCGACGTCGTCGACGGAACCGGATCACCGCGCGTGCGTCGTGACGTCCTCGTCGACGGGGGCATCATCGCGGCCATCACCGAACCCGGCGTCACGACCGTCGCGGACAGGATCATCGAGGCCGAGGCAGGGCATGTGCTCGCCCCCGGCTTCATCGACATGCACGCACATTCCGATCTTCGGTTGCTGACCGATCCAGGGCATTTCCCGAAAATCAGTCAGGGCGTGACCACCGAGGTCATCGGCCAGGACGGTATCGCCTACGCCCCGATCGACGACGCCACCCTCGACGTCGTACGTCGTCAGATCGCCGGCTGGAACGGCAACCCGTCGGACCTCGATTTTTCCTGGCGGTCGGTGGCCGAGTACCTGACGCGGCTCGATCAGGGCATCACACCGAACGCGGCGTACCTCGTACCTCAGGGCACGCTCCGGTATCTGGCCGTCGGCGGCGATCAGCGTCCGGCGACGCCTCGCGAGATCTCCCACATGCAGGAACTGCTTGCCCAGGGCCTGAGCGAGGGTGCCGTCGGGATGTCGAGCGGGTTGACGTACACACCCGGGATGTACGCCGATACAAGCGAACTCCGCGCATTGTGCGAGGTCGTCGCCGATTTCGGAGGCTTCTACGCTCCGCACACGCGATCGTACGGCGCAGGTGCGCTGGAGGCGTATCAGGAGATGCTGGATCTTGCGCGGGCGACCGGATGCGCGCTGCACCTCACCCACGCGACCATGAACTTCGGCGTGAACCGCGGCCGGGCGGGCGAATTCCTCGACAAGGTGGATTCTGCCATCGCCGACGGCTGCGACGTCACGCTGGACACCTACCCGTACCTGCCCGGAGCCACGACGCTGTCCGCATTGCTTCCGAGCTGGGCCATGTCCGGTGGGCCGGATCAGGCGCTTGCCCGTTTCGGCGACCCGGAGATGCGCGCTCGCATCACCGAGGACGTGAACGTGAACGGATCCGACGGCTGCCACGGTGTGACGGTCGAGTGGGAGACCATTCAGATCAGTGGTGTCGCGAATTCGGAACTGGACTCGCTGGTGGGCAAGACGATGGTGGACATCGCCGCCGAACGGGGCGAATCACCGGTGGACTCGTTCTTCGACATCCTCGTACGCGACCAACTGGCGACGACGATTCTGCAGCATGTCGGGCACGAGGAGAACGTGCGCGCGATCATGGCGCATCCTCGGCACATGGGCGGAAGCGACGCCATTCTCGTCGGCGAACGCCCCCATCCACGGGCGTGGGGAACATTTCCGCGCTACCTGGGCCACTACGTGCGCGAGGAGAAGCTCCTCGACCTGGAGGACTGCGTCAACCACTTGACCGGACGACCGGCGGAGCGGCTCGGACTCACCGACCGAGGAACCATCGCGGTCGGCAACGCTGCGGACCTGGTTCTCTTCGATCCCGATACAGTCCGCGACACAGCGACTTTCGAGCAGCCGAAGCAACAGGCTGTCGGTATCGGCCATGTGATCGTAAACGGCCGACTCGCCATCGACGACGGACAACCCACCGGCATTCTCGCCGGACATTCTTTGAGAGCGCAACGATGAACGCACTGCAGACCATCCTCGACGACCGTGCCCTCGCCGTGGTGCGAGCGCCCTCGATCTCCGATCCGCAGGCACTCGCCGACGCCCTGGCCAGGGGCGGTATCCGCGCCGTCGAGCTGACGTTCACGACGCCTGGCGTGCTCGACCTGCTGCGTGTGGCCGCCGACGCGGGTGCGGTGATCGGAGCCGGCACAGTCCTGACGTCCGAACAGGCCCGGGCAGCGATCGACTCCGGCGCGCAATTCCTCGTCACCCCCGGGCTCCGACCGGCCGTCGCCGAGGTCGCCTCGGCACGCGATGTTCCGCTGATGATGGGCGCTCTGACTCCCAGCGAGGTGATGGACGCGATCGACATGGGCGCTGCGGCCGTGAAGATCTTCCCGGCACGAGCCCTCGGTCCCGCGCACTTCAAAGACCTGCTCGGGCCATTGCCGGACGCCAAGCTCGTCCCGTCCGGCGGCGTCAACGCCTCCAATGCCGCGGACTTCCTCGCGGTCGGCGCAGTCGCCGTCACTGCAGGAACAGACGTCGTCTCGCCCGCGGCCGTCGCATCCGACGACTGGGACGGTATCGCCGAACGCGCACAACGTTTCGTCACTTCTCTTTCACCGAAAGGCACTTCATGAGTACCGCCGTCGACTGGCTCAGGACATCCACCCCTGGCCTTCTCGTACTGTGTGGCCTGGCCATCGCCGTACTTCTCTTCGTCATCATCAGGGTCAAGCTCGAACCGTTCGTAGCCCTGCTGATCGTCGGACTCGGTCTCGCTCTGGCGGCAGGCCTGCCGGTGTCGGAAATCGTGGGTACAGCGATAAAGAGCAACGAGTCACTACTGGAAACCGGGTTCGGTGGCATTCTCGGGCACATCGCGGTCATCATCGGACTCGGCACCGTACTGGGCGCCATCCTCGAACGATCCGGTGGAGCGCAGGCTTTGACCTCCAAGCTCCTCGGGGTGTTCGGGGACCGCGGTGCGCCGATCGCGATGGGCCTGCTGGGTCTCATCTTCGGCATCCCGGTGTTCTTCGACATCGGCATCTTCGTTCTCGCGCCGTTGGTCTACGTTGCAGCTCGCCAGGGCGGTAAATCGTTGGTGCTGTACGCACTTCCGATGCTCGCCGGCCTCTCGATGACCCACGCATTCCTACCGCCTCACCCCGGACCGGTCGCTCTCGGCGGACTGCTCGAGGTCAACCTCGGCTGGCTCATCCTCATGGGATTCGTCTGCGGTATACCGGGATTCATCGCTGCAGGCCTCGTCTGGGGCAACTGGATCGGCAAACGCGTCATCGTCGATGTGCCCGAGGACTTCGTGAACGAAGGCGACGACGCCGAGCCGACGGGCGGCATCGGCGTCGCGACCAAGCGTCCCGTCGTCACCACTCCCCCGTCGGTCGGACTCATCGGTGCGATCATCGCGGTCCCGCTCGTCCTCATCCTCGGCGCCACGTTCGGCAGCATCCTCCTCGACCCGGGCAATCTGCTCGAGGTGCTGACTTTCCTCGGCACACCGGCCGTCGCACTGCTCATCGCCGTGTTGATCGCGTTCTACGTTCTGGGGATCCGACGCGGTTCGACGGTCCAGGAACTGAGCACGTTGACCGGAGAATCCCTGCGTCCGGTCGGCATGTTGCTTCTGGTGGTCGGTGCAGGCGCCTTCTTCGGAAAGGTCATCTCGGCCACGGGAATCGGCACCGCCCTCGCCGACGCCATGGCCGCCGCCGGGTTGCCGATCATCGTCCTCGCGTACGTCATCAGCTGCGCGCTGCGTATCGCTCAGGGCTCAGCCACCGTCGCGATCGTGACGACCGGCGGAATCGTCGGACCTCTCGTTGCGGCGCAGGACTACTCACCGATGGCCACCGCGCTCGTCGCGATGTCGATCGCAGCGGGCTCCATCATTCTCAGTCACGTCAACGACGGTGGCTTCTGGATCATCGCGAAGTTCTTCAACATGACGGTCAAGCAGACACTGCAGACATGGACAGTGTTGGAAACGATTCTGTCGGTGGTCAGTTTCGCGGTGGCGGCAGTGCTCTTCGCCATCATCGCCTGACCCGTCGCGGCGCTAGAACTGGTCGCCGACGAAGTGAGTGTTGTCGGCGGACAGTTCGCGCTGGCCCGCGCGAGCCACGAGTGCATCGATTCTGCTGTCGAGGCTCTGCGCTTTCTGCATCACGTCCATGGTCCGCAGGTCGCCCTCCGCGTGGGTCACGAGATCCGCGACGCGCACCAGCGCTGCGACACGGTCGATGAGCTGAGACCACACGGTGCCGAGGGCAGTACGCCTGGTCGACACTTGGGCGCGGGTGGCGTCGTCGAACATCATCGCGGCGATGCCGTCGAGTTCGTCACCGATCCCCCGCAACGAATGCACGTCGACGGAAATCTGGGTCAGCTCGTCGATCAGGTCGAGTTGCGTGCGCTGGACGAGAAAATGATCGGACCGCCACGCCGGTGAGGTGTGGATTCGGTCCACCGAGTGACCGGCGAGGAACAACAGGGCTTCGAATTTGTCCAGGAACGCGTCGTCCCGTCGGTCCGCGTAGTCGACGACCACGCTCGCTGCCTTGTCCCCGAGCTCGGCGAACCGCGTGTTCCTGGCCGCCTCGGACATTCGTTCCGCCGCGGTCTCGAGCAAAGCCAACCCGGTGCGTTCCAGCGTCGTTCCCTGTTCGCGTCGAGGAACAGGGGTGTGCATCGTCGCGTCGAACAGCAGGTCACGCTGGTCGAGATCGAGGTGCAGACCGTCACGTCGATCCCGACGGACCGCCCGCACGCCGTGCGCGTAGTGCGTGCTGGAGAGCGTGAACTCCGCCCGCAGGTGGTCCAGTCGTTTCGCCAGTTCTGCGGCGCGCAGGCGGTACACCATCGCCGACCCAGGCTTGTTCTTCGTGTCCTTCGACAACCAGCGATCACGCTCGTCCGCCAGCACACGCACCGCACCGAACCCGCCGACGCTCGGCATCGACCTACCTGCTCGACGCCTGGCCGACAGCACCTCGCGCGTCGCCTCGTCGAGCCTTCCGGACGCTATCGCCAAGGCGGAGGCGTCGGACAACAACGGACGGCGGCCCTCGAGCCGTGCGTTCTCGCACCAGCGCCGCACTCGTTCCTCGACGCGTTCGCGCTCGGTTCCGATCTCCGGGTGTGCGGGCATTCTGGACTCCTCTGCCGTGTGTCGATATCCACTGTTCCAGAATTCTTCGATCGATGCGGCGGGAGCCCCGTCACACCGAGGCCGTCGGTACAGTTTCTCGGCGAGGGCCTTACCAGGCGTTCTCGATGACCTAGGTGCCCACAAGGCACGGACAAGGACGTGAAAATTCCATGAGCGAGACCTATACCGTCGGCGACTATCTACTGGATCGACTGGCCGAGCTGGGCGTCACCGAAGTGTTCGGTGTACCGGGCGACTTCAACCTCGAATTTCTCGACCACGTCGAGTCTCACGAGACCCTGAGATGGGTGGGCAACGCCAACGAGTTGAACGCAGGTTATGCGGCGGACGGGTACGGACGACTCCGCGGAATGTCCGCGCTGGTCACCACTTTCGGTGTCGGTGAGCTCTCCGCTCTGAACGCAGTGGCCGGCAGCTATGCCGAGCATGTTCCCGTCGTCCACATCGTCGGTGCGCCGTCCAAGGACGCTCAGGCTGCACGACGCCTGGTTCACCATTCGCTCGGCGACGGAGATTTCGAGCACTTTCTGCGCATGAGCCGCGAAATCACGTGTGCACAAGCGAATCTGACTCCGGCGACAGCCACACTGGAAATCGACCGTGTGCTGATGGAGGTTCGTCAGCAACGGCGGCCCGGCTACATCCTGCTCTCGACCGACGTCGCGCGCGTGCCCACTTTCCCGCCGTCGGCGCCGCTGCGCTCCTACGACGACGCGACCAGTCCTGCCGCGCTCGAGGCGTTCACCGCCGCCGCCGCAGCAGTGATCGACGACCGGCAGGTGACGGTCCTGGCCGACTTGCAGGTCCACCGGCTCGGAGCGGTACCCCAGCTCGACGCGCTGCTCGCGGCCGACGACATCCCCTACGCGACGCTGATGTGGGGCAAGAGCCTCGTCGACGAGAGCTCGTCCAACTTCCTCGGCATCTATGCCGGTGCGGCCAGCGATGAATCCGTTCGCGCAGGGGTCGAGGATGCCGACGTGCTGGTCACGGCGGGCGTCCAGTTCACCGACATGGTGAGCGGATTCTTCAGTCAGCAGATCGACCCGAAACGCAACATCGATGTGGCGGTTCATCAGTCCTCGGTCGGCGGGCAGGTGTATGCACCGCTGGAACTGCACGCGGCGCTCGGAGCCCTGACCGACATCCTTCGGTCTCGCGCGCACTCGGCACCGACGAAGGCACGGACACAGCACAACTCGGCACCGGAAGTGCACGATACCTCGACGGCGCTGACTCAGCACACATTGTGGAACACGGTCTCCGGCGCGCTCGAGGACGGAAACATCGTTCTCGCCGACCAGGGGACGTCGTTCTACGGCATGGCGTCGCACCGACTGCCGGCTGGAGTGACGTTCATCGGACAGCCGCTGTGGGCATCGATCGGATACACGCTCCCGGCTACGCTCGGCGCCGCTCTGGCAGAACCGAACCGCCGCACGGTTCTGTTGATCGGCGACGGCGCCGCGCAGCTGACGGTCCAGGAAATCGGCACACTCGCACGCGAGAAGCTCGCCCCCGTCATCATCGTGGTCAACAACGACGGCTACACCGTCGAGCGCGCCATTCACGGTGAGACGGCCGAGTACAACGACATCGTGTCCTGGGATTGGACAGCGATCCCCGCCGCGCTCGGCGTCGGTACCGAGCCCATCGTTCGGCGGGTCACGACAGTCGGCGAACTCCGCGATGCACTGAACGACGCAGCGGCACAACGAGACCGGATGGTCGTGATCGAGGCCGTCGTACCGCGGATGGACGTGCCTCCACTGTTGACTCAGCTGGCGACGGCAGCGAGCGCGGCGAACAAGTCCTGATTCACACGGGCGGGGCCGACGCGTCGGCGATGAGCTGTTTCCCGTCGTCCAGGCCTTCCCAGACGTTCCAGAACAGCACACCTTTCACGGCATCGGACTCGTCGACGTAGTAGACGATGCCCTCGCTGGGCTTGGTTTTCCAGTCCTCCACCGTCTTCAACGATGTCGACACCGTGCCGACGGCCTGATATCCGTCGTCGAACACGTCGGAGTAGAAGTACGGGGTGTAGGTGTACGGGTCGGTGCCGCCCGCCATGATTCGACCGACCGCCTTACCCATCTCGTTGGCGTTGTCGACGTGCTCGATGCGTCGACGACCCAGGATCGCATCGGGGTAGTTCGCAACGTCGCCCGCCGCGTAAATGTGCTCGTCGTCGGTCCGCAAGAACTCGTCGACGACGATGCCGTTGTCGGTTTTCAGCCCCGCTGCCTCGGCGAGGTCGGAGTTCGGGGTGACACCGAGCCCGAACACCACCGCATCGGCTTCGAGAGCGGACCCGTCGTCGAGTTGTAGCTGAACCCGCGCCGACGCCTCGGCGCCCGAGGTCACCTTCACTCCTCGGCGCACCGTCACACCGTGGTCGACAAAGCCCTGATCGAACGCCGTTGCCAGGGCGTCCGGGAACATGTGCGCACCGACCTTGTCGTCGGACGTCACCAACGTGACCTCGACGCCGTTCTGAACCAGGGCCGACGCGATCTCGGCGCCGATGTACCCACCGCCGACCACGGCGATGTGTGACGCCGTCTGCAACTGCTCACGGAGCGCCCGGTAATCGGCGAACGTCCGGAAGTAGATCACCCGAGGACTCGGCGCGAGGTCGATCTGCCTGGGCGCGCCTCCCGTTGCCAGCAGCAGTTCGCCGTACTCGAATTCGTCACCCGAATCGGTGGCGACGGTCCGCTTCGCGCGATTGACGGACACCACCCGAGTGGTGGTGTGTATCTCCGCGCCGGTGTCCGACGCCGTGTTCAGCGGGACCTGGTCACGGCCGAAATCCTTGTCGGTCCACAGCTTCTTCGACAGCGCGGGCCTGGTGTAGGGCTCGTCGCTGTCGGCGCCCAGAATTCCGATGGAACCCGTCTTGTCCAGCTTTCGAATTCCACGTGCAGCGTTGTCGGCGACCATTCCGCCGCCGACGATCAGATAGTCGTAGCGCACAACGCACTCCTTGCAGTAGACAACTCTTCAGGTCGTCTACCCCGGATGCACGTCAGACAACCACGACGTCGATCGATGCCCTCTCGAACGGCTCGATCTGCTCCCGAGTCGCGGCCGAATCCGTGACGAGGGTCGTACCGGGAGGAATGGGCGCCCAGGCGTGGAACGGCTTCTGCCCCAGCTTGGCCGAGTGCGCAAGTACATACGTACGTCCGGCGCGCTCCATCATCAGTTCCTTCAGCCGTGTCTGGACCAGTTCGGCCTCACAGATTCCGAACTCTGCCGTCACCGCGTCCGCGCCGAGAAACGCTCGGTCGAAGGAGACTCGCTGCAACGACGCCTCTGCGATCGGTCCGACGAATCCCTGGCTCAGATGCCGCAACGTGCCTCCGAGGCATTCGACCCGTACGGAATCGGCGTCGGCCAAGGCCTCGAGGGCAGTGAGTCCTGCCGCGATCACTGTCAGATCTTCCGCGTCACGAAGGAACTCACCCATGGTGCCCACCGTCGTACCGGCGTCGAGCAGGACAGTTTCGCCCGGGCATATCTGTCCGGCTGCCCACTCTGCGATCGCGCGCTTGGCTTCGAATCCTTCGAGAGATCGCTGGCGAAGCGATGACTCGGGATGTGGATTCAGTGCGATCGCGCCGCCGTAGGTTCTCGCCATGAGCCCCTGCGCGGTGAGCTGACTCAGATCACGCCGTATGGTCGACGCCGTCACGCCGAACTGCGCGGACAATTCCTCGACGCTTGCCAGCCCCGACGTCTGGGCCATACGCACGATCTCCGAGCGCCGTGCCTCCGACTCCCGTACCGCCACGCGCTCCCCTTACTTCAGAACAGTTGTGCTGGTTGCGAGTTCGGCAGCCTGCCGCAAAGCTTCGACCATACTACCGGCCTCCGCGATCCCCTTGCCCGCAATGTCGAAAGCGGTCCCGTGATCGACGGACGTACGGATCACCGGGAGCCCGACGGTGATGTTCACTCCCGCCTCGATTCCCAGAACCTTGACCGGCCCGTGCCCTTGGTCGTGGTACATCGCGACAATGAGGTCGTAGTCGCCGCGTCCGGCCAGGAAGAATGCCGTGTCGGCGGGTAGCGGACCGACTGCATCGATACCGTTCACCTTGAGCTTCTCGACCGCGGGAACGATCTTCAGGTCTTCTTCGCCGTAGCCGAACAGACCGTTCTCACCCGCGTGCGGATTGATGCCGCACACACCGATCTTGGGGCTGGCGTTCCCCGTCCGAACGAGCGCTTCGTACCCGCGACGAATAGTGCGTTCCACGAGTCCCGGCTCGATTTTCGCCACGGCGTCGAGCAGACCGATATGCGTGGTGACGTGGATGACCTTGAGCTTCGGGGTCGACAGCATCATCGACACCTCCTCGGTGCCGGTCAGATGTGCAAGCAGTTCGGTGTGGCCCGGGTAGATGTGTCCGGCCGCGTGCAACGCCTCCTTGTTGAGTGGGGCGGTGCAGATAGCCTGGACCTCTCCGCGCACCGCCAACTCGCTGGCAACCCGAATGTATTGGTATGCGGCGTCACCGGCGATTGCGGAGAGCTCGCCCCAAGCCAGGTCGTCGGGCAACAGGTCGAGGTCGATCACGTTGATGCGCCCGGGGGTGAACTCCGCATCCGCAATGGTCTCGACTACAGCGATGTCGACATCGAGACCCAGTACCTCCGCGGCCGACAACAGGCGCTTGGCGTCACCGATGACAACCGGTCGGCACCACGAGATCGTCTTGGCGTCGAGGAGCGCCGGCACGATCACTTCGGGTCCGACGCCTGCGCCGTCGCCCATCGTGACGGCGACGAGTGGAAGTGGGGTCGATTCTGACATGAAAGATTCCTTGCTGTCGGTGCTGGAAGAACGTAACGAGTCTGCGAGAACACGGAGGCTGTCGACGCCTCCGAAACTGCCCGGCCGTGTGATGACCCGGCGGCCGGCAGGTGTCAGGGAAAGTACTGCGCCGGTCTCGATTTCGCAGACCGGGGTCAACCTGCGCACTCCCAGCCGGTCGAGAACGGTTCGAGCGGTTTCGCCTCCGGTGAGAACGAGGTCGGATTTCCGATCGCGCTCGACCCGGGCAACCAACTGCGCGAGACCGGCGACCACTGCAGCTGCATCGGCCGGTGTGACGGGGCCCGAGACGGTCACTATCGCGGTGCCTGAATCCAGCGCGTCGAAGATCGGTTCCACGTCGATCGTGCCTGCGACCAACGCCCTCGCATCCAGGTGAACGTGCGGGACTCCCGCATTCTCCAGGGCACGAACCTGTTCGACTGCAACGAGATCGGCGGTTCCGACGACGACGAGCACGCTCCTCCCGGCGAAATCGTGATCCGCGGTGGGGTGCGTGTGTGCACTCACCGAGGTGGCGCGTGCCACCGACGCCATGAGCGCCGCCGTTCCCACCAGCCGGACACCGGTGATCGACTGCGACGCGGCGACAACGGCGTCGATGTCCGCATCGGTTTCTGCATCGCACACAGGTACGCGGCCCAGCGCCACGAGGTCGGAGAGCACGTCCGCCAGTCCGGCCCCACGAACCTGCTCGAGAGAGACACCCGTCGGAGAGATGTTCCCCAGGGCAGCGGCCACGGACGTAGGAGGCGAATCCCGTTCGGCATGCCACAGTGCAGTCCGATGCAGCGGGACGTCCTGAACGTGTACGACGCCGTCGACGACGGTCCGCCCGATTGCTGGGAATGCTGCCACGACGACGACCGCAGATCCGTCGGCTGCGAGTGCGCCGACCTCGGCCTCGATGTTGCCTCTCAGCAGGGAGTCGATCTTCTTGACCACGCGCGCCCCAGGAAAGCAGGCGAGCGAGTCTTCGACGGCTCGCGCGGCGTCGGCGCGGTCGAGCTTGCGAGTATGCAGGTCGACGACGGTGATTCGAGAGGTCACCTCGTTCGGCGAGGGAACACCCAAGCCGAGAGACACGTCCGAGGCCAGGAAGCCGGCTGCCGACTCGGCCGCGCCGGACAGGTCGTCGGCGAGTATCACCAGCGAGTCGATCCCCACGATCCGTCCTTTCGTCGATGTTCCGAGTATGCACGCTTTCGTGAAAACATGCGCGAACTACGCAACAAAAGCTACGGGTCTTGCGCGAAACGCGCAAGAGTGCCATTGTGAGCTGAGTTACAAGCGTCGCCTGCGGTAAGAACACCTCACCGCGTGCACGCTTCCTCGCGTTTTGCCAGTTCGAAAGGTCAAGGTCACCGATGACCCCATCTCGTTTGCGGATGCCGTCCGTGTCGCGGCGGAACTTTCTGCAGTACGCCGGCATGGCCGGAGGCGTGACGCTGCTCGGTTCAACCGTCGCGTGCGCAGGCCCGACCGGGAAACCGTCGCAGGACACCCTCGTCCTCGGGCTCAACCGCTCACTGGTGAGCCTGGACAACAAACTCAACCAGTTCGACGCCGCGGTCACAGCACAGCGCGGCGTCCGCCAAGGACTGACCCGTATCGGCGACGACTTGACGCCACAGCTCGTTCTCGCCGACCGATTCGACGCCACGTCCCCCACCGAGTGGACGGTTCGCCTTCGTGAAGGCGTCAAGTACTCGGACGGGACTCCGGTGAGAATCGAGGACATCTCCGTCGCCATGGAGATGTACCAACAGGTCAGCGGCTCGTTCGTGGCACCTCAGTTCCCCGAGTGGCCGACAGTCGTACCTGTCGACGACCGCACGTTCATCCTCAGGACCATCGCTCCTCTGCCCGTCCTGGACAGCCTCATGTCCAATATCCTCATCACGCCCGCATCCGCCAACGAGCCCAACGAACTGCAGTCCGGAATCGGCACCGGACCGTTCGTGGTGACCGAATCGAACCGCGGCACCGGTGAATACACCCTGGTGGCAAACGAGTTCTACTGGGGCGAGGCGCCCAGCGTGCAACAGGTTCGCGTGCGATTCATTCCAGAAGAGGCAGCCCGCGTCGTCGCGCTGCGTAGCGGTGAGGTCGACGTCATCGACTCGATCAGCCCCGATTCGGCCGAACAGCTCGCATCCCTCCCCGGTGTCCAGATCGAGACGGTGCCGAGCACGCGTATCAATCAGCTGTTCTTCAATTTCCGAAAGCCCGCAGATCACCCACTCGCGAACGCGCGGGTACGCGAGGCTCTGACCTACGCGATCGACGGGGAATCGCTCGCTCGCGACGTTCTGATCGGCTCCGCCGTTCAAGCAACAGGTGCAGCGCCCAGCACATTGTCCGGTGCAGTCGAGACAGGCCAGTACACGTTCGATCCGGCGAAGGCACGGCAGATGCTCGACGCCGAGGGGGTCACCGACCTCGAATTGACGTTCATCTGGGAGACAGGAGAATTCACCAACGACGTTTCCCTCATGGAGTCGGTCACGCAGATGATGACCGACATCGGCGTGCGGGTGAAGCTTCAGCAATTCGAACCCGGGGGCGACATCAGCTCGTGGCGTCAGGGCAAGGTCGGCGACTGGGACGTACTCGGCAACGGGTACGGCAACCAGACCGGGCTTGCACTGACCACCATCCAGGGCATGTACGCCGGCACGGCGGAGAAGGAAGCAACCCGCGACACCTACCACGGGTACGTCTTTCCCGAGATCACCGAGAAGATCGAACTTGCGTCGAGCGAACCCGATCCAGTGCGTCGCGCATCACTGCTCGCCGATGCCCAGCAGGACATCTGGAACACGTGGCCGTGCCTGTGGAGCTTCGTTCCGAACGCGCTGCTGGCCAAGCGGACCCGCGTGCAGAACGTAGCGCTGACGCCCATCAACTCCTACGACCTCGGCTCAGTCCGACTGGAGGCCTGAGTCATGACCCTGACACTCGAGAAGAAGAAGCAGGCCCCGGTGATCGGCCGAGCGGCGAAGAATGCGACGGCTCGCTACGTTCTCAAGCGCCTCGCGCAGAGCGTTCTCACTATCTTCCTGACGCTCACCACCGTCTTCGTTCTCATCCGGATGGCACCAGGCGACCCCGCCTACGCACTCGCCGGCCCTCTTGCTTCCACCGAGGATCTCGCACAGATCCGCTCGGACATGGGACTCGACAAGTCCGTGTTCCAGCAGTACCTCATCTACCTGTGGGATCTGCTGCACTTGCAGTTCGGCACGTCGTACTCCTTCCAGGCTCCTGCTCTCGAGGTCGTCTTCGACCGCCTGCCGTACACGATCACTCTGGCCGTCGCTGCGATCCTGCTGACCGCAGTGCTGTCGATTCCACTCGGTGTGTGGATGGCCAAGCACGCCGACACCCGCCGCGAGCTCGGAGCCAATGCCGTCACCGTTGCAGGACAGTCGATGCCGGAATTCTGGAGCGGGCTGATGCTCGTGACGTTGTTCGCGGTTCTCGTTCCTGTTCTTCCGGCAGCCGGTTTCACCACATGGTGGTCGCTCATCCTGCCCACGGTGACGATCTCCATCCTGCAGATCGCGTTGATCTCGCGGATGGTTCGCCGAGAGATGGTCAATGCCTATGCGTCGCCGTACATCACGGTCGCGCGATCGCGCGGCATCTCCGAACGCGAACTCACGTGGCGCTACGCGATGCGCAACTCTGCGATCCCCGTCGTCACCGCTCTGGGGACTCGGTTCGCAGGCATGCTCAACGGTGTCGTCGTCGTGGAAGTCGTCTTCGCGTGGCCCGGTGTCGGTTCCCTCGTCGTCCGCGCGCTCGAAACACGTGACTATCCGCTCATCCAGGCGACCGTACTCGTCACTGCGATCCTCGCCGTTCTGGTGCAGTTGCTCGTCGACCTCTGCTACCCACTCCTCGATCCTCGGGTCCGCCTCGGAAAGGGCGTAAGCAAATGACCGCAGTGCTGGAACCTCCGGTGAACAAGCGCCCGAGCGCTGTCACCGCAGCCGACTTCGCCCGCGCGGGCGCAACTCGACGCCGACGCGACAGCCGCGTCAAGATCTGGGCCGGCACGGCCTTGTCGTTGCTGGTCATTCTGCCCGTCGCACTCGCCGGCCTACTCCCCCTCGACGACCCCAATCAGACCAATCTGGTCCAGCGTCGGCTCCCACCGTTGACCGACGGTCACCTTCTGGGTACCGATCAGCTCGGTCGAGATCTACTGTCGCGCATTCTCTTCGGAGGCCAGGTGTCGCTGACGATCGGCATCCTCGCCGTCGTCGTCTCCGGGATCATCGGCGTCGTTGCCGGCAGCGCAGCCGGGTACTTCGGCGGCTGGGTCGACGCCGTCATCTCCCGGTTGCTCGAAGCGCAGCTCTCGCTGCCCCTTCTGATGATGCTGCTCCTCGTCGTTGCACTCTTCGGCCCCTCGATCCCGGTCATCACCTTCGTGATCGCGATCGCACAGTGGCCCGAGGTCGCCAGGCTCACGCGATCGCTCGTTCTGGTCGAACGCGAGAAGCCCTACGTCGCCGCAGCTCGCGTCCTCGGGCTGAGCCGCACCGCGATCCTGCTCCGCCACGTGGTCCCCAACATCATCAAGCAGGCCTCGCTCGTCGTATTGCTGCTCCTCGCCCAGGCGGTCCTGCTCGAGAGCTCGTTGTCCTACCTCGGCGCAGGCCCGCAGCGACCGTTCGCCACGTGGGGCCGCATCATCTCCGACGGGCAGGACTACATCACCACCTCGTGGTGGATCGTCACCTTCACGGGACTGATGATCGTGATCCTCGTGGTCGGGGTGAACCTCCTCGGCGACGGTCTCCGCGACCGCCCCGCGGGATCCGGCAGATTCGGCATTTTCCCTCGCTTCAAGAAAGGCGCATAAGTCATGGGAAACCTATTGAAGGTCGACGAACTCCAGATCGAACTCGTTACCGACAAGGGTGTCATCCGGGCCGTCGACGGTGTGTCGTTCTGCATCGACGCCGGTGAAACGGTCACGATCATCGGTGAATCCGGCTCCGGCAAGTCGACGACGGCAATGGGCCTGCTGGGGCTGTTGCCGTCGGATCTCGCGGTGATGTCAGGATCGGTGACCTTCAAGGACACCGAGATCCTCGGTAAGGACAAGCAGCTGAGCAAGATTCGCGGGAAGCACATTGCACTGATTCCGCAGGATCCGATGACGGCGCTGTCCCCGGTTCACACCATCGGCAACCAATTGAAGGAAGCTGTCCGGCACAGCGGCGTGACGGGAAAGTCCAAGCAGACCGCGCGCTGCATCGAGCTCCTCGAACAGGTTCGCATCCCCGACCCGAAAATCCAGTTGGGCAAGTATCCCCATCAGATGTCGGGCGGCATGCTTCAGCGTGTGCTGATCGCCAGTGCTCTTGCGTCGAGCCCGGAATTGATCGTCGCCGACGAGCCCACCAGCGCCCTCGATGTCACGGTGCAGGCCAGCATTCTCGACCTGCTGATGGAGCTGCAGGAACGAACCGGCATCGGGATGCTGGTCATCACCCACGATCTCGGTGTGGCACGGTTGGTGTCGGACCGCATCTACGTCATGAAGAGCGGTGTCTTCGTCGAGGACGGCGGCGCGGAAGAACTCGTCGGAGCGCCCCGGAATCCGTACACCAAGAAGCTGCTCGACGCGATCCCGCACCTCGGGACGTGGAACCAGAGTGCCGGCCAACCAGAACGAGTCGAGGTAACGGTATGACCACTCCATTGCTGTCGGTGGAGAATCTCGTCGTCGAGTACCCCGTCGCCGACGGCGTGTTCCGAGCTGTCGATTCGGTGAGCTTCGCGGTCGACAAAGGCAAGACGCTAGCCGTTGTCGGTGAATCGGGCTGCGGAAAGTCGACGATCGCGAAATCCATCGTCCGTCTGCTCACCCCCACCTCGGGCCGCATCGTCATCGACGGAACGGACATCGCCGGACTGTCCGAGAAGTCCCTGCGCCCGTTCCGATCTCGCGTACAGATGGTGTTCCAGGATCCGTACGGATCCCTCGATCCTCACCTGACCGCAGTGGACATCGTCGGTGAACCACTGCGGCTGAAAGGAATTCGTCGCAAGTCCGATCGAGCCAGGAAGGCCGCGAGACTCATCGACCAGGTAGGCCTGCCGAGCACTGCACTGAACCGTCGACCGGTCGAATTCTCGGGTGGCCAACGTCAACGCATCGGCATCGCCCGCGCACTCGCGTCCGGGCCGGAAATTCTGGTGTGCGACGAGGCGACGAGCGCCCTCGATGTGTCCGTGCAGGCGCAGGTTCTGAACCTGTTGCGGGAAATCCAGCAGGACACCGGCCTCACCTACGTCTTCATCTCGCACAATCTGGGTGTCGTCCGCGAGATCAGTGAAACCGTCGTCGTGATGAGCAAGGGCCGCATCGTCGAAGGAGGCGACACCGAGGAGGTGCTCGCACGCCCCAAGGAGCCCTACACCCGGGCGCTGCGCGCAGCTGCCCTCGACCCGGCGACAATGGTCGGAATCAAGCCTCGTCACATCGTGTCTCGCCTGTCCACCCCTTCCGTAGGAGCTCCTGTATGACCTCGCTCGACATTTCCCCACTCGTACTGGGCACCATGACGTTCGGCGACACGGTCGACGCCGCCGGTTCTGCGAAGATGTTCGATGCAGCAGTCGACGCAGGCATCACCCACATCGACACCGCGAACGGGTACGCAGGAGGTGAGTCCGAGCGGATACTGGCGGACCTGCTCGCAACACGTCGCGATCGGGTGACCCTCGCGACGAAAGCGGGAATGCCCAACCCTGACGCCGGGGACAACAGCCCGTTGTCACCGAAGGGTCTTCGTCTGAGCGTGGAGGCAAGCCTGGCTCGACTGAAGACGGACTACGTCGACCTGTTCTATCTGCACCAGCCGGATCGCGCGACACCGATCGCCGACACCTTGGCAACCGTCGCCGAACTGGTGCAGGAGGGCAAGATTCGTGCTCTGGGCGTCTCGAACTTCGCGGCGTGGCAGATTGCCGAGGCAAATCGGGTAGCCGACGAGGTCGGCGCGCCGCGGCCGATGGTTGCGCAGCAGCTGTACAACCTCCTCGCCCGGAGGATCGAAGAGGAATACGTCGAGTTCGCCGACGTGACCGGATTGATCACGATGGTGTACAACCCGCTCGGTGGCGGGTTGCTCACCGGCAAACATTCCCTGGACGCGACACCGACCGACGGCCGATTCGGAGACTCACGCCTGGCTGCCATGTACCGCGAACGGTACTGGAACACAGCAATTTTCGACGCTGTCGCGCAGCTCACCGCGATCGCCGGCGACGCGGGCGTGCCGCTGACCGAACTTGCCCTGCGGTGGCTGGCGTCCAAGCCTGCCGCAGGCCCCATCCTGCTGGGTGGATCCAAGGTCGAGCACCTGCAGTCGAACATCGCCGCGATCGCGAAAGGCCCACTCGGCTCCGACGTCGTGGATGCGTGTGACGACGTCGGCTCCGCGCTGCGTGGACCGATGCCGAACTACAACCGCTGAAAGGCCCTCTACACATGTCTGCACAGGAATTCGCCGCTCGCGTCAGAAACCGGGAGCGCATCCTCGGCTACTGGTCCGTCATCGACAGCCCGGTCTCCACGGAGTGGCTCGCCCATGTCGGCTGGGACTACATCGCACTCGACCTGCAGCACGGATTGATCGGATACTCCGGAATGCTCGCCGGGCTCACCGCCATCGATGCAGCCAACGGCCCCGCCGGACTGATCAGGGTCGAAGCGAACAACGCGACGGTCATCGGGCGTGCGCTGGACGCAGGTGCGGCGGGCGTCATCGTTCCGCTCGTCGACACGGCAGCAGACGCGGCGGCGGCGGTCTCGGCGGCAACGTATCCCCCGACCGGCATTCGGTCCTACGGTCCGATGCGCTCGCAGCTTCGAATCGGACCCAACCCTGCCGATGCCGACCGTGACACCGTTGTGCTGGCGATGATCGAGACGCCTCAGGGCCTGGCCAACGTCGAGGAGATCTGTGCCGTTCCAGGTCTCGACGGTGTCTACGTCGGCCCGTCCGATCTGCGACTCGCGGTGGGTGGATCGTCACCGACCGACGCCTCCGTGGACGAGCAGTTCGAGGCTGCGCTCGTTCGGGTGTGCCGAGCCGCGGCCGCAGCAGGCATCACGGCCGGCATCCACACACCGTCCGGCGCTGTGGCAGCCAAGCGCTTGGACGAGGGGTACACACTGGCGACCGTCGCGTCGGACCTGACACATCTCAAAGCTGTGTCCGCCGATCATCTGAAGGCCGCCCGCGGCTGACCGAGCACGCCGCTGACCGACCACATCGACATGGCGCTTCGCCCCCGGTGACACAACTTCGTGGCACCGGGGGCGCTCGTGTGTGACCAGCCGTGGACGTGGAAATCGGCGCTCATCGCAAAATTCATCCAGTACGCAATGCTCACGGCTACGAAGACTCAATGTGGGACGAACATCGGCCGCCGCAGTCAGGAACACCGCGCTCGCTCGCGGTGTTGCTCCGACGGATGGCAGGCACCGGGTGGCTGCGGATTGTTGGCAGCATCACAGCTTCAGATGGTTGGCCCAGCCCACAAGACTGGGCATCTTGGTAGGGGCCACGAAACATCGTTGACACATAGAGCGACCGTGTAACAGTTCCGAGGAGCGAAACGAATCATTCCTCAGGACGCGAACAAAAGGAGACGATGTGACTTTGCAGATCGATTCGCTCGCTATCAGCGCCGACGAAGCACCAACGCACGACGTACAGATCGACCAGCTCCACGAGCAGGTCGAGACGCTCGACGCCGATATCCTGGGCGCTATCGAGCTCCGCACCGAACTGGTGCGCAAACTGGCTGCAGCCACAAGCGACGCAGCCGTATCGACCACCACGTCGACTTTCGACGAGCTGGGTTCCGACGGTTCGGCCCTGTCGCGGATGCTCGCCCGCATCGCCTCGGTGACCCGCTAGAACCGTTACATCCCCCTCCTTGTTTGCCACGAGGCCCCGAGCAGCACTGCTGCTCGGGGCCTCGTCGTCTGTGCGGTCAGGGTGACCGGACCGACTAGAGCGCGCGCACGGCACCGCCGTCGACAGTGACCGTCGAGCCGGTGATGTACGACGCGGCCGGCGACGCCAGGAACGCGACGGTACGTCCGAACTCCTCCGGATCGCCGATACGACCGAGCGGGATCCGAGCCAACGCGTCGTCGGACACGGCGCCGCCCCGGGACGTGTCGAATCGCCCGGGAAGGACGCTCACGACCCTGATTCCTCGTGGCCCGAGCTCGTCGGCGATGTCCTTGGCCACCATCGCCAAGCCGGGGCGCAGTCCGTTGGACACGCCGAGGCCCGTCAACGGCGACTTCACCGATGTCGACAGCACGAACACGATGGCACTTCCGTCGGTCATGACCTTCGCCGCTTCGCGGGCCAGTCGCACCGCCCCGAGGAACACGGACTCGAACGACGCAGTCCAATCCTCGTCGGCGGCATCGAGGGCGGTGCTCGGCGGAGGTCCACCGACACTCACGACGATACCGTCCAGCTTGCCCCAGTGCGCGATGGCCGACTCGACGAGCAACTGTGCGCTCGCGGGATGGCCGTTGTCGGCGACCATTCCGTGCACCGCGTTGGGTCGGTGCGCGCCCAGTTCGGTCACTGCCTCGTCGACCTTGGTCTGTGACCGGGAGGCCACCGTCACCTTCGCTCCCTCACGAAGCAGCTCACGCGCGGACGCGAATCCCAGCCCTTCGGTTCCTCCGGTGACGACGAACGCTTTACCCGACAGACCCAAATCCATGAACTCTCCTCTTGTTCGAACAGCGTCGACGCGCCGCTTCCGGCTTGCATGACGTGTTCCCATCTTGCTACAGGCGAGTCGTCCCCCCGAATGCGGTAGAAAGTCGATGTCGGATCCGCGATGAATTCACGATTCGTCCGTTGTCGATACACACGAGACTTCCACGCCGAATGAATGGAGACCCCAATGTCCCGAATGCTGTTCGCCAACATGCCCGTCAAGGACGTCACTGCCACCCGCGCTTTCTTCGGCGGACTGGGCTTCGAGTTCAACGACGTGTTCAGTGACGAGAACTGTGTATCGATGGTCGTGAGCGAGCAGGCGACGGTGATGTTCCTGGCGGAACCTCGCTTCAAGGACTTCATCTCCGACGCGATCACCGACACGACGCAGTCGCGAGAGGTTCTGATGTGTATCAGCGCCGACAGTCGCGACGAGGTCGACTCACTCGTCGACGCGGCGATCACCGCCGGAGGGTCGAGTTGGATGGAGCCTCAGGATCACGGGTTCATGTACGGGCGTGCGTTCCGTGATCTCGACAACCACGTGTGGGAAGTCATGTGGATGGACCCCAGCGCCGTGCCGTCCGAATAGTCGGGGACGGGCCAGGTGGGGCTATCTCGACCTCCCGGTCAGAGGCGCTCGGGTAGACCGAATTTCTCGAACAGAGTCAGGTCGAAGAAGCACGCCACGTGGCCCACTCTGCCCGCCTCGATGTCGACGACGTGTAGTTGGAACGGCAGGTGGATTCCGTCCTCGTTTCGCATGTACAGCCCGTAGGCGGGCTGACCGTTGGCCGACGTCGCGACCATCCGCATATCGCCCGCTCGCTGCGCCGGACAGTTTCCACGGATGAGGGTGCCAATGTTCTCGGCCCCTTGGTACCACCCTTCGAACGGCGGCATCTCCCACACTGCGTCCTGGGTGAACAGAGTCACGAGCTGGTCGATGTCGTAGCGTTCGAAACTGTCGACGTACTTGGCCAGCAATTCCCTGGTCTCGGCGGCTGCCGGCTCGACGACATCGTTTTCCGACGGCATGACCTCGTCGAGTTGCGCTCGTGCGCGTTGAAGCAGACTGTTCACCGCGGTCGTGGTGGTCGCCAGGGCTTCCGCTACTTCGGACGCCTTCCACTGCAGCACCTCACGCATCAGCAATGCTGCTCGTTGACGTGCCGAGAGGTGCTGCAGGGCAGCGATGAACGCCAGTCTGATGGTGTCCCTGCCGACGACGATCGATGCGGGATCGTCCGAATCCGCGAGCTCGGAATCCGCGATGGGCTCGAGCCACGCAATTTCGTGCGTCGCCACCAGGTCGTCGGTGGGGTCCGAACTCGGTGCACCGAGCCCCGTCGGCAGCGGACGCTTGGACTTGCCGTCGAGCGCCGTGAGGCAGGTGTTGGTGGCGATGCGATACAGCCAGGTCCGCATCGACGAGCGCCCCTCGAACTTGGAGTAGCCCTTCCACGCGCGGATGTACGTTTCCTGCACGAGATCCTCGGCGTCGTGGATCGAGCCCGTCATGCGGTAGCAATGAGCGAGCAACTCACGACGATACGGATCGAACTGCGCTACGAATGCGTCGCCCTCTGCGACCGTGGCCGTCATGAGTGAAGAGACTAATCCCACAGTCCGACGAACGCCCGACCGATCGGACGAATAGTTGTGCCGACGCGGCCGATCACGCAGGGCGCGCCGACGACGGCGTCGGTCGGCTCGTTCCCCTGTCGAAGCAGATAAAGTGTGGAAAGCCCGTGGGGCATGATCGGAGGCGCGGACGGTGACAGCGTCGACGAACATCGACGACCTGGTCGACGAGGCCTACGCCGAACGTCGTCGGGCATGGCAGGCCGCGCTGGTGACGGCCCAGAATTTTCTGGAGACCATCGCGGACGAGATCCTCGACAACGTCGACCGAGATCGGCTCAATGCGCAGACCGCCCGAATCAAGGATCCGGTGCGGGCAGCCGACAAACTGCGGCGGAAGATCACGGAAGGCCGGATCGTCGAGCCGAGGACCATCGACGAGGTCGTGGAATCCCTGCCGGATCTGATCGGCATCAAGGTTCTGTGCAAGAGCCCGCGGGATCTTCACGCCTTCGTGGACGCGTTGGAGCGCGCGTGCACCGACCCGGAATGCTCGGTGCGCTTCGCCCGGAACCCGACCGACTACGTCGCGTTCCCCAAACCGAGTGGATACCGCGCCTACCACGCGATTCTGGTCATCCGCGTCGCCACCCACCAGGGTGATCTGATCGTGAACGTCGAAGTCCAGGTCAAGACGAGGCTGCAGGACGCCTGGGGTGAACTCACCCACGAGGACATGTACAAGCCAGGTGAGGCTCTCAAGCCGACGGAGGCGCACACCGAGTACGCCCGGCAGATGGCAGAGCTTCTCCTCCAGGTCGACTTGATGGCGGACGACCTCGCGGCGCAGCTCGATTCGCAGACGGCCGTCGCGAAGGGCGCCGTCGTCGAACCGGTCCCGAGGGACTCGGCCATCATCTCTGCTCGAGTCACCCGTACCGGTCCGAGGTATGCGTTGGCCGTCGGACCGGACGGTCGCCGGGGACTCATCCCCGCGCGTTCGGTCAAGGCGGTGATCGGCGCCAAGGACCGCATTGCCGTCGACGACTATCTCGAAGTCGGTGACGTCGTGGAGGTCGTCGTGGAGGACACCGCCGACGCTCTGTACTACCACTTGTCCTCTCAACCCCCGTCGAATCGTCCGCGCAAACGGCGAGTGTGACCGAACGACCGTGCCCGAGCGCTGTCACCTGCACTTCTCAGGTTGATCCAAGAAATGTCGGGTAGACAGCATTTCCTGTGACTGCAACCGAGATCTCCCCGCCCACTGCGGCCGAATCGGTCGAGGAACCCCGGGACACGCGAATCCGGCGTGCACGGCCCACAGCCGACGTCGTCGTCCCGGTGACGGCGTTCGCGGTACTCGCGACGCTGTACTCGCTGTTGTCCGTGCTCGGCCACCGACAGCTCCGCACGTCCGGATTCGATCTCGGAATCTTCGTGCAACAGATCTCGTCGTACGCCGAGTTTCGGGCGCCGACGTCCGATCTCCTGGGCACCGGTTACAACACCCTGGGCGACCACTTCTCCCCGATCACCGCACTGCTGGCACCGGTGTATCGCCTGTTCCCGTCGCCGGAGACGTTGCTGATCGCGCAGGCGGTTCTGTTCGCGCTGGCAGTCGTTCCGCTGTCCAGGTGGGCGGTCCGTGAGTTCGGCACGGCGACAGGCATCGCAGTGGCGTTCGCCTACGGCCTGTCCTGGGGTGTGCAGGCCGCCCTGAACTTCGACTTCCACGAAATCGCGTTCGCCGTGCCACTGATGGCCATGTCTCTCGTCGCCCTGGGCAATCGTCGATGGCTACCGGCCTTGGTGTGGGCGCTCCCGCTGGTGTTCGTCAAGGAGGACATGGGTCTGACGGTTGCCGTCATCGGCGGTCTGGTCGCATTCTGGACCACCGGACGCACCCGCGCGCTCGGAGCTCTCACAGCCGTCTGGGGCCTCGGCTGGGTCGTCCTCGCCGTCAAGGTGATCATCCCGCTGCTCAGTGCCGACGACTCGTACGGTCAGGGATCGAAGCTGCCTCCCCTCGGGTCGGGCATTGCCGATACCGCCCACGGTGTCGTCGCAGGTGACTCACGCGCAGCGACTGCCTTCCTCCTCCTTGCCGTGACCGCGTTCGTTGCGCTGCGCTCGCCGCTCCTGCTGGTCGCGGTCCCCACCGTCGCGTGGCGATTCCTCAGCGACAACACCAACTTCTGGAAGCCGATATTCCATTACAACGCGGTCCTGATGGTCGTCGTCTTCGCGGCCCTGATCGACGCCGTCGTGCGGTGCCGCAGGCACGAGCAACTCACCGAGCGCGGGCAACGCACGATCTTCACGGCCGTGGCTGCGTTCGCGATCGTCGCCCTTCCGTTTCTTCCCATGGCTCGCCTGGCGACAGCCGACGGGTGGTCGACCGATCCACAGGTGACCGCGTCCCACGCCATCTCCGACGCCATTCCCGCAGATCGGACGATCGCGGCGTCGAACAATCTGGTTCCACAGTTCGTCGCCACACACGACGTCTCCGTGTTTCCGCAACGCGCGACGAATACCGAGGCACCGGACTGGATCGTCGTCAACCGCAGCGATCCTGCCGGATGGCCGACGGACGGTGCGGGCGACGACAAGGCGGTCGCCGACGCGGTGGCGTCGGGCTACGTACTTCGATTCGTCGATGCCGGAATCGAAGCGTTCGAGCGGCCGTGATGATCGAGCTGTCCAGGCGAATTGACAAAGGCTAGCCTTATCTTAGTAGTCTGGCCTCTCCGGGTGCCGCTTCATCGAAGCAGCGACGCCCTGCCCTGACGGCGTCACGCCGTCGATTCTGCGCACGGCGGATCCGACTCTTCGCCCGCCTGCGCCCGGACAGGGAGAGGGTCGATAGATGCACGAGAAGTCCATCGGTCTGTACGATCCGTCGCTGGATTCCGACAGCTGCGGGGTCGGCTTCATCACGCGCAAGGACGGCGTTCAGTCCCACGACGTGCTGATCAAGGCCCGTGAGGCGCTGTGCTCGGTGCCGCACCGAGGCGGCATGTCCGCCGAGGGTGTCGGCGACGGTGGCGGTGTGTCCCTCGACCTGTCCGTCGACTTCTTTCGACGCGTCACCGACCGTCCGACTCTCGAACTCGGCCGATTCGCAGTAGGCAACTTCTTTCTCCCCGACGACGAGTCGCAGCATGCACGAGCGGTCGAACTGATCCACCGCGCCATGATCGATCGCGGATTCACCCCGCTCACTGTCCGCGATGTTCCGGTGAACAACGACGCCATTCGTCCCGCGGCCGTGAAATATCAACGCCCCGTTCGTCAGTGGATCTGGGAGGTACCTCGGCCCCGGCCCGAACCCGCAGCCATCGATCGGCTGATTCACGAGGCACTGCTGCACATCGAATCGATCGCGTACACCACCCCGACACTGGCCGGGCTGTATCCGCTGTCGCTCAGCGCCCGGACGCAGGTACTCAAAGGTCGGCTGAACTCCGACGAGGTCATTCCCTATTTCTGCGACCTCGTCGACCCGGAGCATTCGGTCCACACGATCTTCTTCCACACCCGGTTCTCCACCAACACCGATCCACATCCGACCATGGCGCAGCCGTTCCGGTTCATGGCGCACAACGGAGAGTTGAACACCGACAAGAAGAATCGCCTCGCGGAAGCAGCGGTGGCAAGCGCCAAGCGTCGCGCCATCGTGCGCCCGCCCGGCCAGTCCGACAGTTGCCGCCTGGACCAGACCGTGCAGGCCCGCGTCGTCGAGGACAACGTGGAACTGGTCACGGCCGTCGTGTCGATGATGCCTCCGGCGTGGGAGAACGACTACACGCTCTCGCCTCGGGTCCGAGCGATGTTCGAGTACTTCTCGCTGTACGAGGAGAAGAACGACGGACCGGCTGCGGTGGTGTTCGGCGACGGCACGGTGATCGGCGCACGTCTGGACCGCTTGGGACTTCGTCCCCTCCGGACGGTGGAAACGAACGACTACCTGTGCGCCTTCTCCGAAGCCGGCCAGGTTCGGTTCCCACCCGAGACCATCACGCATCGTGGTCGCGTCGAAGCCGGCGGAATGATCTACTTCGATCACCGCGACAAGCACACCTACTACACCCGCGAAGCCTTCGAAAAGCTCGCTGCCGATCGCGATTACACCGCTCTGCTCGCAGCCGCGCGCGTCGGCATCGACGATCTGGACGCCGCCGACTCCGTCGCCGACGCCTATGCGGGCGATCTGGAACGTCATCAGCGTTACGTCGCGTATTCGCTGGATCAGGAGAGCTTCAAGTTCCTGATGGATCCGATGCTGGCGAGCGGCGTCGAACGCGTCTCGGCGATGGGATACGGCAACGCGATCAACGCTCTCACCGACCGCGAAGGCGGGATGGCGAAGTACTTCTCGCAGCGATTCGCGCAGGTGACCAACCCTCCGCTCGACAGCATTCGCGAGGCCGACGGAATGACGCTTCGGGTGTCACTGGGGCCGAAACCCAATGTCGGCGGCCCCGTTTCCCGCCAGGTCGTCGTGCCCAGTCCCCTGCTCTCGCACACGGATCTGCGCCGGATCACCGAACAGCCGCATACCCCGGTCGCACGGTTCGACATGACGTACCGGTCGATCGACACCGACAGCGAGGCCAACGAACGCGCGCTCGTGGAGGCCGTGAATTCGCTGGCCGATTCGGTCGTTCGGTTCGCCCGTGACGGCGGTATCGCCGTGCTCAGCGACCGAGACATCACTCGGGACAACGCTGCACTCCCGGTGATTGCCGTCGTGGCGTTCGTCAACGAACGGTTGATCGCAGCGGGTGTCCGATTACGGGTGTCGCTGGTGGTGGAGAGCGGCCAGATCTCCTCGTCTCACCATGTCGCACTCGTGCTGGGGTTCGGCGCTGCCGCGGTTCATCCACTGACGGTGCGGTTGCGAGCCGAGGACAAGTTCGGTGCCGACCCGGACGTGGCGTTCGCCAAGTTCGTGAAGGCGGCCGAGAAGTCGTTGATGAAGACGATGGGACGCGTCGGACTGTGCACCGTGGAGAGCTACATCGGCGGTGAGTTCTTCGAACCGAACTTCCTCGACACATCGGATCCCGTTCTGTCGCAGTGGTTCCCGAACATGAAGTCCCCGGTGGGCGGCGTCGGGTTCCGCGCGATCGCCGCGGGTGTCGCGCACTGGCATGCCCACGCCCGTAGCGCGGCGAGCGAGAGCGACCTGCCGAACCTGGGGTTGTTCAAGGAACGCGCCGACGGCGCAGGCCATTCGTTCGGGGCCACGTCGGTTCGTGGATTCGTCGACATGACCAAGGAGAAGATCGCCTTCGCCGGTACCGAAGCCGATGCGACGCAGACCGATGCACTGCGGCTGCTGACCATCACCAGGCTGGGTGACGCGTTCGGTCTCGGCGCCGAGGCGTACGCGTCGACGAGTTTCGACCGGTTGACCGACGAACAGATCGACGCGTTCGAGGTGACGGGCGACTACCGGTCGTTCGTACGGTCGATGCACGACGAGCGCTCGCGTCGACCGGCAGCACTGCGCGACGTGTTGGCCACGCCGGCCGACGTGTCGGACTGTTCGTCGGCGCAGGAGTTCGCGCTCGAGCTCGGCCGCTTCGACATCGAGGGCAACACGGGCATTGTCGTCCGCGGCCTGCAGGTCGACGCCGTGTCGGACACCGAGTTCGCACTGACGCTGCGTACCGACCCTGCGCGTACCAACCCGGCGCGTGCGCATCTGCTCGGTGATGGTCTCGGTCTTCTCTTCGGCGACGAGGCCACGAGTCGCATCGACGGGGACACGGTGATCGTGACCTCCCGCGGCCGAGCGTCGCTGTTCCTCGGAAAACTGGGTGCGGCGCCTGCGTCGATCCCCTTGTCCGAGGTGCAGAAGGCAAGTGCGATCACACCGTTGCTCGCGTCGGGCGCGATGAGTCACGGGGCTCTCAACGCCAATGCGCACGAAGCCGTCGCGCACGGAACCAACATGGTCGGCGCGATGTCCAACAGCGGCGAAGGCGGAGAGCATCTGTCGCGCTACGGGACCGTCCGCGCCTCTCGCATCAAACAATTCGCCTCGGGACGCTTCGGCATCTGGGCCGGCTATCTGGCCGATCCGATGCTCGAGGAAATCGAGATCAAGATCGGTCAGGGCGCCAAACCCGGCGAGGGCGGACAGCTGCCTGCCCCCAAGGTCACCGTCGACATCGCCGCGGCCCGCAGCGGCACACCCGGCGTCGAACTTGTATCTCCCCCACCGCATCACGACACGTATTCGATCGAGGACCTCGCGCAGTTGATCCACGACTGCAAGGCCGCGCGCGTACGCGTGATCGTGAAGCTCGTCTCGTCCGAGGGGATCGGCACCATCGCCGTCGGCGTGGCGAAAGCAGGTGCGGACGTCATCAACATCGCCGGCAACACCGGCGGAACCGGGGCGGCGTCCGTCACGAGCCTGAAGTACGCCGGACGCGCCGCGGAGATCGGCCTCGCGGAAGTGCACCAGGCTCTGTGCGCCAACGGACTTCGCCAGAAAGTGATCCTCCGATGTTCGGGAGCCCACCAGACCGGTCGTGACGTCGTCACCTCGGCGCTGCTCGGTGGCGACAGCTTCGAGTTCGGCACCACGGCGCTGATGATGATGGGCTGCGTCATGGCGAAGAATTGCAACGTCAAGTGCCCAGCAGGATTGACGACCAATCCCGAGGTGTTCGACGGTGACCCTCGATCGATGGCGCAGTACCTGCTCAACATCGCGCACGAAGTCCGAGAGTTGCTCGCCGAGCTGGGTATGCCGTCGTTGCGGCACGCCCGCGGCCGCACCGATCTTCTGCACCTCGTCGACCATGCGGCAACGGTGGGTGCGCTGGACCTGCACTCGATGCTGACCGTCGTTCGCGAATCCGTCGTCACCGACCCCGTCTACCTCGAACGCGAATACGGCATCGACGACATGCTGATGGCCGAAGTCCGCACCGCCCTGATCGACGACCGCGCACGCACGGTCGCGCCCGGCGGCCGAACGCACCTGGGCAACCTGAACAAGAGCGTCGGCGGGCAACTGTCCATCGACATCGAACGCCTTCTCAACCACGAACTCCCGACGTCGGTGACCGACGCCATGCCCTCGGTGCTCGTCGACGACCGCGGCCGGCGATACCTGGCGCCGGGCACGGCCCTGGTGTCCACGTACGGCGCGGCGGGCCTCTCGTTCGCCGCCTTCTGCAACGACGGAGTCGTCATGGATCACACCGGCACCTGCAACGACGGAGTCGGCAAGTCCATGAACGGCGGCACGGTGATCGTCCGCTCGCCCGGCGGCGGATCACCCGAAGCGGGCGGCAACGTTCTCATCGGAAACTTCGCGCTCTTCGGCGCGACCGGTGGACGCGCATTCGTGGAAGGTGAATCGGGCGACCGCTTCGGCGTGCGGAACTCCGGAGCCACCGCCGTCGTCGAAGGCGTGGGTGACTTCGCGGCCGAGTACATGACCGGCGGCGCCATTCTGAATCTCGGCGGGTTCGGCAAGGGTGTCTGCAACGGCATGAGCGGCGGATTCTTCTATCAGTACGACCCGAACCGTCTGTTGCCTCTCCGTGCGAGTGCCGACTCGGTGATCCTCGGATCCATCACGGCGGACGACGAGCAGGCAGCCATTCACACCGTCGCCGTTCGAATGCTGCTCGAGTGGCACGTCGAGGCCACCGGGTCGGCCTCCGCGACACGGTTGCTGCAGAACTGGGAGGTGGAGCAGCATCGCTTCGTCTACGCGATGCCGCGGGCGCTGCTGCTCTACCAGGACAGCGACGCGATCCTTGCCGCGAAAACCCGGAAGGAGCTGCTCGACGAGCTCGCGGGCTCGCTGGCAACCCAGCAGGTCCGGTCCTACAAGCTCAGCCTGCGAGAGGGCACTCCGGTGCTCGGCGGATCGGTGCCGGGATACGGCGAAACCGATACCGACACCGTGTACGCGCTGTTGAACCAGTACACGGTGATGCACTACGCGCACGAGGTCGCGCTCACCCGAGTGCCCGGTTCCAGCGCGATCGACGACCCGGCCGTGCACAAGGCAGCACGAAACCTCGTGCTGACCGAGGACTTCGCGCTCGTTCACCGGCTGACCGCGTACGCGAAAGACGTGCTGGGTGGGTACGAGGACGAGCAGTTGGCGGCCCTCGTCGGTCACAAGCGCGTCGACGACTACAAGCAGGCCCTGACCGCGAGAAACGTGCGCGGTTCCGACAGCCCGGCCACCTACGGCTGGATCATCTACCAGGACGCCAAGAACCGCGCCAAGCTCGGATCGCTACCGAACTTCGACGAATTGTTCGCCGTGCGTTCCGTCCCCGACCTGGTGTCCTGACGAGAGAGACGGAAAGTTCAGTGCTCATTCCCTACATTCCCGAGGACGCGCCGTTCACCGGAGATCAGCGTGCCTGGTTGTCCGGTTTCCTGGCGGGACTCCACTCACGACTGGCGATGCCCACCGGTTCCGCCGTGCAGCCGGACACTGCCTCGGTAGCCGCTGCGGTCCCGCTCCAGATTCTGTACGGCAGCCAGACCGGAAACGCCGAAGCGCTCGCTCAGGACGCCGCCGACCTGGCCCGACAGCACGGGCTCGACCCTCATGTCGCGTCACTGGACGCTGTGGACATGAACGCGTTGGCGGCCATGCGTCGCCTGATCGTTGTGACATCTACATACGGCGAAGGCGAGATGCCGGACAACGCCCAGCTATTCTGGGATGCTGTTGCCGCCGACAGTGCACCTAGACTGGAAGGGCTGTACTTCGCGGTCCTCGCACTGGGCGACACGAGCTACGACGGATACTGTAAGGCGGGACGAGACATCGACTCACGACTGGAAGCACTCGGGGCGACCCGGACGGCCGACCGTCTGGATTGCGACGTCGAATACGAGGACGCGGCCGCAGCATGGCTGGCCGGCGCAGTCCCCTCCATCGCATCGGTCGACGGCGGCGCGGCTCCTGCATCTGCACAGCCCGAAGCACCTGCAGCGAAGCCCGCGAAAAGTGCCTCCAAGCGGTCACCGTGGAACCGGAAGAACCCGTACCGCGCCACCGTCCTCGCCAATCGCGTTCTCTCCGGGCCGCAGTCGTCGAAGGAGGTCCGTCACTACGCGTTCTCGCTGGGCGACAGCGGCCTGACGTACGAGGCAGGCGACGGACTGGGCGTCAAGCCGGTCAACCACCCGGAACTCGTCGACGCACTGATCGGGCGGCTCAGCGTCGACCCGGACACGACAGTCACGGTCAAGGGCTCCGAGCAGCGTCTCGACGAACTCTTGACGCATTCCTACGAGATCGGCGTGCCGTCGATGGACCTCATCGAGGCCGTCGCCGAACGATCGGGCGACGACGAACTCCAGCACGTCCTCCAGACGGGCGACCGCGAGTCTCTCGACGCCTGGACCTGGGGTAAAGACGTCCTCGACGTGCTTGCGCTCGATCCGGCGCTGACGATCGAGCCCGCCGAGCTTCTCGAACTGCTCCGCCCGTTGCAGCATCGTGTCTACTCGATCTCGTCGTCGCCGCTGGCCCACGAAGGCACCGTCCACCTGACGGTCGCCAGCGTTCGGTATCGCTCCGCAGAACGTGACCGAGGCGGGGTGTGCTCGACGTTTCTCGCGGACCGTGTCGGAGAGGGCGACGGCGCGGGGGTGTTTCTCTCCGCGAACAAATCGTTCCGGCTGCCGTCGGACGACGACGCGCCGGTCATCATGGTCGGACCCGGTACCGGTATCGCGCCGTTCCGTGCGTTCCTTCACGAACGGCGCGCGCGCAACGCATCGGGCCGCAACTGGCTCTTCTTCGGTGATCAGCACCGCGCGTCGGATTTCATCTACGAGGACGAATTGAACGCGCTGTCTCGCGACGGCGTGTTGTCCCGTCTCGACCTGGCTTTCTCGCGCGATCAGACCGAGAAGGTCTACGTGCAGAACCGCATGCGAGAGAACGGCAAGGAGCTGTACGCGTGGCTGGAGGAGGGCGGTCACTTCTACGTGTGCGGTGACGCCACTCGTATGGCCAAGGACGTCGACGCCGCGCTGCACGACGTCATTGCCGAACACGGGGGACACTCCGCGGATCAGGCCGAGGACTACGTGTCCGAGCTCAAGCGCGCCAAGCGCTACCTGCGCGACGTCTACTGACCCCTCGCGGGCCGAAAAAATCGTCACAGCAGTACTTCCTCAGGAGTATCACCATGTCCGCTCCATCCAGTTCGGATGGGGATCGGTCCGACGATCCCACATCCACCCCCGGCCCGCCGGCTCTGCCCAGCGGCTCACGCAGACCCTGCGGCCGCCACAGTGAATGCCGTTGCGCGGCTGCAGCACCCACCGACACGGGCGACTCGGCCGCCATCAGTGACCTTGACGCACTGCTGACCAAGCCGGACTTCTCGGGCGAGCAGATCGGCGGCGGCGCCGCAGGCGTTGCCGAGTTCTTGCCCCTGCTCGACGAGACCGTGGCCATCACGGTCTCGGGACCGGCGGTGATGAACGACGTCGGTCATTACGACGTCCCCACCGAGATCGGCGGACCGATCCGAACTGCGAAAAATCGAATCTCGCTGCGTATGAACATGTCTCGTCTCCACGCCGCGGTTGCCACCGACCCCGATCAGTACCTCCCTCCGACCTTGAGGATATTCGACACCACCGGGTTCGCGGCGCACGCAAGCTATCTGACGCCCCGATCGGACAGGTTGGCGTTCGAGGCACTGAGATCGGTGCGCACGCGGCCGTCGTACGCGGTGGTGCCACGACCCCGCACCCCTGTCTCCGACGCGGACGCTCTCGCCGAGTGGGAGGGCGCCGACCAGATTCAACAGTTCGACTCGATCCTCGCCGACGGCGGCGTGGCCCGGCAGGCTGCGCTTCCGGCGTTGGCCTCGCTCGGCACGCGGCAGATCGATGCGACGGCAATCGCGGGCGCGCTCGAGCACCTCGCCTACCTCGAACTTCCCATGACGATGGTCACCGCGGGCGCGGGATGCATGCAGATACATCACGATCATCTCATCGCCGCACGCATGACCGGCGGCAACCTGACACTCGCGTCCGGACTGTGCCGGATGATGGTGGACCTGACCCACGTCACCGAATGCTGGGCCACCGTCACCTCCGGCGTACGCGGCCCGACAGCGTCCATCGAACTCTACGACCGACGAGGCCACTGCCCCGTGCTGTTCACCCAGACCGGCGCGACGGACTCCGTGGTAGCAGGCGTGTGGGAGGAGATCGTTCACTCTCTCTGACTCGTGCCTCACCGACTTTGTCGGACCCAGCCGATATCTTTCGAGGGCGGCGGTTACAGCCGGGTGAAACTTCGAGAATCCCGTTCGACGAAGGAGCGCATGTGTCTACCGAGCAGGGTAGTATCGAGCACGGTCCGTTCGATGCCGGTGCTTTCGATGCCGGGATGTTCGATGCCGATGTCGCGGGTGCGTGGCAGCGGTTCGAGAAGAACCTCACCGCTCATGTCGCGGCGATGCCCACGGGAAGCTACGTCACCATCACCTCGGCCCAGGCATCTCATGGACAACGAGGCCAGCGGCCGTATGTGGACCTCGTGGCGATCGACGGGGACGTCATCGTCGGCGTCGCGTCGTTGCCGTCCTACCTGTACCCCGACGACGTCGACATGACGGCCGCCGATCGGCGCCTGCACGGTCTCGGCTGGTCGGAGGCCGGGAAGCCGATGCTCGACGGCACGGTGATGGACTTCACCGTCGACGGACCGCGGGACGAGGCGGATCTGCTGGCCACGGTCGCGGTTGCCACGTTCCGCGAAGTGTGGGACGTGCCTCATCCGTCGTTCCTCAGTGCGTGGACGGTCGGTCTGGCCGACGGCGCCGGCGGACCGGTAGCGCTTGCTCACGAGCCACACCCCGTCGCGGCAGCATCCGCCGAACGACAGGCGTCCGCCGAAGTGCCAGAGGGCCTCCGATCACTGCACACGTTCTGCGAGCTCGCCGGCGGTCCGTTGGACAGCGTGACGGTGGCGTCCCTCTGCGGCGCCGACCGGTTGGACGAACTGGCTGCCACTGCGGGCGTGCACGCCGACCGGGCAACCGCTCGGGCGTTCGAGCTCCGTCGCCGGGGTACGCTGGCTCGGGCGCGCATCTGGGAACAACAGGCGCGGTCGTGGTCGGACACCGCAGTCAGTCTGCGTCGCCACCTCGGCTCCGCGTCGTCACTCGACGATCGTCCGGCGAAGTCCGCTGGCTCGTAGCACCTGACGTTCCACGCCGGCGCGCAATGCGTCCTCGGTACCGATGATCCGCACATGTTTCCGTGCTCGCGTGATAGCCGTGTACAGCAGTTCACGCGTCAGCAGTGACGAGGCTTCCGCGGGCAACAGCACGGACACGGTGTCGTACTGGCTGCCCTGGCTGCGGTGAATGGTCATCGCGTACACCGTCTGCACCGACGACAGCACATTCGGATGCACCAACAGAGGCGTGCGTCCCCGCTGGAACGCGGCCATCAACGCGCCCCCTCCGGTATCGATCACCACTCCTGTGTCGCCGTTGTAGATGCGTGCGTCGTGGTCGTTCGCGGTGACGAGCAACGGCTGGCCCGGGTACCAGCGCGACGGATCGAGAAAGGTGCCGGACGACTCGCCCACCCAGTCCATTGCTCGGCGCGCCCACGTCTGCACCCCGTACGGGCCCTGACGGTGTGCGCACAGAAGCCGATGCGATTCCAGCTCCGCCAATGCCGTGGATCCGTCACCGGCGCGGGCTGCGTCCGTCACCGACGCGGCGGTGGACAGAACGTCCGCCTGGAGTTCGGACAGCTCCGACGGTGCATGAAAGGAGAGCTCGTCCGGTCTGTCCTTCAGCAACGCGATTGCGTCGTCCGCTCGCCCGTCGCGAACAGCGACGGCAAGTTCCGCGATGGCACCGCCGAACCGTCGGCCTCGGCTCAACCGCACGACCCCGCCTGCCAGACGGGCCCGTTCCTTCGCCGACAACGCGGCCTCGTGCGGATCGCTGACGGCGTCGAGGTCGTCCTCGATCAACGCGGTCAGCGGCGAGGCGTGCCGTCCGTCCGAATGTCCGCCGTCGGCAGCAGCAATGCTTCGGATCGGACGCGCCACCAGGTCCGCGAGGACGGCACCGGCATCGACGGACGTCAGCTGATCCGGGTCACCGACGAGCACGAGCCGGGTCTCCGGACGAACGGCTTCGAGCAGCCTGCACATCATGGTCAGCGACACCATCGACGTCTCGTCGACGACGATGACGTCGTACGGCAGGCGATTGGTTGCGTTGTGACGAAACCTGCTCTTGCTCCCCCGCTGCCAACCCAGCAACCGGTGCACCGTCATGGCAGTGATTCCCGGCGGAAGCCCGAGGGCTGCAGACTGTTCGGTCACCGATTCCTGGAGCCGCGCCGCCGCTTTGCCGGTGGGAGCAGCGAGGCCGATCCGAATCCCCGGACCGAACTGTCGAGAGAACATCGCCAGCACCCGGGCCACCGTGTGCGTCTTGCCCGTGCCGGGGCCACCCGCGATGACTGTTGTCCACTGTGTGGCAGCCAGTGCCGCCGCGATCCTCTGCCGATCCGGGGCCATCGTCGGCTGCCCGTTCTCGTCGAGGAACAGCTCGTGCAGCAGCGACCTCACCTCGTCGACGTCCACATCGGGCCTCGACGATTCGCGTGTCTCCAGAACCGTCCGAATCGTGCGCTCCTGCAGGTGATACCGATCCAGGTACAGCAGTTCACCGTCGTCGGTGTCGACGAGACGCAGTGGGACCAACGGCCCGCGATCTCCTCCCGTCACCAACGGACTGGCCCGCAACGCAGCCAACACATCCCCGAGCTCCGGCCACGGCAACGAACCGAGGTCGACGTCGGACTCCTCGTCGACGGTCACGTCCCTCAACCTCCGCAGATCCAGACACACCGACCCCGACCGCACAGCCCGGACCGCAAGAGCAGCGGCGAACAGAACATTCGGATCGGATTCTCCGCCGAGCGCACCGAGCCGGAGGGCGACGTGAACATCGGCCGGAGCCAGAACGCCGACCTCGTTGAACGTCTTCAGCAGCCCGTCCGCTCGCTTCACCAACGACGCATCGGTCACGACGAACCTCCTGTTCGACCTGATCGACCGGATCTCGAATCGTGTCCCGCGAGAAGATCGGACACGTCGGTGACCAGTGCCGGTGGCGGGTACCAATCGAAGACTCCGCAACCGGCCGGTGTCTGCGGGCCTGCCATGCCGCGCACGAAAAGATACTGCACACCGCCGAGGTGGGTGTGGGGGTCGTAATTCGGTTGGCGCCAGCGCAAATACCTGTGCAGGGCAACGGCATACAGCAATGCCTGCAGCGGGTAGTGCGAGCGCATCATCTCCTGGGCCATACGCTCGCGGGTGAAGTGTTCGACGGTGAGGTCTCCACTGGTGATTCTGTTTGTCTTGTAGTCGACGACGACGTAGCGCGTCCGGTCTGCTTCGTGAACACGCAGGACCGAGTCGATGCTTCCGGTCAGATACCCTCGCAGCGGCGGTGATTCGAGGGCATCGAGACGGTCGGCATACGAGGCCAGGACGTCGTCCGCGGGCAGATGGCTGCGAAGGAGCCGAGCGATGCCCCGGATGGTCACGACCTGCGCGGTCGGGTTGTCACCGCCCGCGAGAGGCAGTTCGAAGTTCAGCTCCGCCAAGTGATCCGGCGGTCCGATGTCCTCCAGGGTTCCGAACCCCAGGGGTGTGCGCAGCACAGGCAGCAACGCGTCGGCCAGCGCCTGCGGCTCGATGTCCGCGACGTTCTCCTCGATTGCGTCGGTGCATCGGCTCAGCAGCTCGGCCTCCACGTCGTCGGCGGACGTGTCCAGATGCTCGAGAATCTCGTGCACCAGGGTTCCGAACGCCGCTCCGGCGGGCAAACCGTTCATCGGGGACGGGATGCCATGCATGTCGTCGTCGGGCACCACTACGGGACCCGATGCAGGCTCGTCGGGTTCGTCTTCGATCCCCGGTTGCTCGGGCTCGCTGCGCACTCCCGGCCCGTCGTGGGCCGCTGCAGTCATGGCGGAGTACGACGTCCGGCGCCAGAGCATGTCGAGCGAGCGCCCGAACACCGCAGCGTCGAGCACCTGCTTCCGACGCGGCGCCGAGTCGACCGGCGCTCGTGAATCTCGGCGCACGGCCGGTTCGACGGCGACCGATCCATTCGCAGCGCCTGCCCACGATTCGAGCCGGTTCGCGGCTGCAGCGTCGTCGAGCACCTTCGGTCTCGGCTCCAGTTCTGCCGTTCCCGGCATCCGGCCGAACAGCACTCGGTGCAGGGGCGACCCCGCCGTCGTGATCGCAGGCGCCCACCACAAGACGACTCGGCACTGGGCTCTCGTGAGCGCCACGTACAACAGGCGTAGCTCCTCGCCTGCCTGTTCCTTGTCGGACAGAGTCTTTCTCGCACCCCACCCCTGACCGCGCCCACCACCGACGTCGAGGACTCGTCGGTGTTCGTCGTCGTGGTAGACGAGCGTCGCGGGTTTCTGCGGGGATGTCGCGTGCCACGCGAACGGCACGTACACGACCGGAAACTCCAGTCCCTTGGTCGCGTGGATCGTTGCGATCTGCACTGCTGCAGCCTCGCTGTCCAGTCGGCGGCTGCGTTCACCGGTGTTCACCGCATGCGGATGGCTGATGCGCTCGGTCAGCCACCGGACGAGTTCGGTTGCGCCGAGCAGGTCTTCGACGGCCGCCTTGTTCAACAGCTGCGCGACGTGGCGAATGTCGGTCAGCGCGCGCTCCCCCGAATCGAGTGCCAGGAGGCGCGCCTCCAATGCCGTGTCTCCGCTCAGCTTCTCGAACATGGCCGCGAATCCCGCTCGACCGAAGAGGTTTCCGTATTCTCGCAAGCTGCTGCTCAGCCCGGCGACGATGTCGTCGGCACCGGCGTCGAGCTGCTCTGCCGTACGACCCAGCAACGGTGTGAGCGCAGCCATCCGGACGCGATCGGCTCGGTGAGGTTGTTCCATCGCTTGAAGCAGCCACAGCCACTGCGTTGCCGCGGGCGTTTCGAACACCGAGGATCCCCCGGTCAGCACCGACGGAACGCCTACCCGATCGAGAGCGTCACGAACGAGCGGAACTTGCGCGTTGTATCGGACGAGGACCGCGATGTCTCCTGGTTCGACCTGCCGTTCCACGCCGTTCAGTCGAATGGTCGTGCCGCCGGCGATCAACTCGGCGATGTCCGCGGCGAGATCGGCGGCGACGATGCCTCGCACTCTGTCGACAGCAGGGAATCCGGACCGGTTCAACGGGCCCGCACCCGTGCGTGGGAGGTACCTCACCTGGAGCGGCTCGCCGTGGCTGAGCCTGGAGTACTCGTGCGTGGCGCCGACCCGGTGAGCGACGATGCCCTCGTGGCCCAGCGCAGCGCCGCCGTACACGTGTTCCAGTGCCGCGAGCAGGCCCGCGTCGCTTCGCCAGTTGGTGGTCAGCTCGAGCCGGTGATCGGCAACGGACACCGCGTCCAGGTAACTGAACACCTCGGCGCCGCGGAACGCATAGATCGCTTGTTTCGGGTCTCCGACGAGAAGCAGCGTCGAGTTTCCGTGGAAGGCGCGGGCCAGGATTCCCCACTGCCACGGGTCGGTGTCCTGGAATTCGTCCACGAGGACGACCTGAAACTGTTCACGGACACGTGCGCACGCGAATTCGCCGAGCTCAGGATCCGCCAAGACCCCGTGCAGTAGCTCCAGCAGATCGTCGAAGTCTCGGATTCCTGCGATCCGCTTGCGTCGGCCGACCTCGGTGCGTACCTCCTCGGCGAACGACACTCGATGTCCGACGGCAGGATCGACATCCGTCTCGGGTGCCAGGACAGACTGCCTGTCGGCGATTGCCTTTCGCGCAAGCTCGCGTGCCTCCGTGAGCGTCATCGGCGGATCACGGTCCGCGACCTTGGCGTAGCGACGAAGGAAGGTGTCGTCGACGACCTCCATCGTCAGGTCCTCGACGTTCTCCACCAGCACGGCGTCCGGCTCGTTCTCCCCCGCGATGCCCAGACTGTCGAGCATCCGCTGGCAGAAGCTGTGCGTCGTCGCAATGGTGCCGGAGTCGAACTCGGACAGTGCCTGCAGCAGACGCTGCCGTCTCGCCAGAACTTCCTCGTCGGTGGTGTCGGCCAGAAAGGCCACCAGGCCGTCGTCGTGCGGACCGGGCAACGCGAGTTGTGCTGCCACCGAGGCGAACCGCGCGCGGGTTCGATCACGCAGTTCCCGCGTGGCGGCTCGGGAGAACGTGACGAGCAGCAGTTGCGAGATGTCGCACAGGCCCTCGGCGACGTAGCGCGTGGCCAATCCGACTATGGCGTACGTCTTTCCGGTGCCCGCACTGGCTTCCAGCACCGTGGTGCCCGTGGGAAGCGGACCGTAGAGATCGAAGTCCGTCATGGTCGCCGTACCTCCTCGTTCGCCAGCAGTGGGCGCCAGACCACCCCGGCGAGCGATTCGAACACCGTCTTCTCGGCGCCTGCTCCGGAGGGGAACTCGTTCCAGTGGCCTCGGGTCAGAGCCGCGAGGGGCGCGGAGGGGCCCAGTACGTACGCGATACTGCGGTCGGTGTGGTCACCGAACCTGTCGGACCATTTGTCGCTCGCGTCCTTCCACGCGTCCTCGGCAGGCAGTCCCGCCGTTCTCCTCTCCGCGTAGACCGACGACGCGATGGGCCCGATCGGCAGTGGTGCGTCGAGGCCCGTGTCGCGCAGCGCAACCAACTCCGCCAACACCGCGAGAGCGTCGGTCGGCGCGTTCATCGTCGATCGCATCGGGTGATATCCCATCCCGCGGCCTGTCGTCACGGCCAGCCAGGGACGCGAACCGTCCTGCGCAGCAACGGCCAGAAGTCTGATCCACGCAGCGATCCGGTGCTTGGGAGCGAGCTTGGAGTACGACGTGCGCGCGATGACGTCACCGTGAATTCCGGTGACCGTCCCGGTGAGCCTGCGTCCACCGCCGAGGTCCACCGAGATGTCCACCACGCGGGGAGGAACGAGGTGTATCTCTCGCGAGGCCTCGTAGAGAGTGTCGACGCCGGTGACGATGTCTCTCAGGGACCGGGCTCCGAATTCGAAGGGCGGCAACGTTCCACGACGCATTTCCGCCGCACGGAAGTCGTCCAGCTCGGTACCGGAGAGCATCTCGTTCAACATCCGGTCCCCGACTTCCCACCGCTGAAGGCCGTCGAGGGTGATGTCGAGCGAATCGGCGATGTCGTCGTCGGTCTCGGGAATCCGCACACCGAGGCGTTGCTTCAGGAAACCCGCAATCGGGTTCTCGAAGAACGACACCAGGTCGGCGAGCGCGACATCGGTCGGCGTGCGGGCCGGCAGGCGACTCGGCAGGAACTCGTCGGCGGGGACGCTGTCCTTCTGGGCGGCGAGCGCACCCTTCAACGACACGGCGTCGAAGCTGAACGGATTCTCGGCATCGAAGTTTCGCGCATCGAACGGCTGCAACGGATGTCGGCGGACCACGTCGGCGCCTGCGGTGGTGCGTACGACGTCGAGCAGCTCGCTCAGCGGTATCGCCGGAGGTTTGGTGGATCCGTTCACGGGGTCGGCGCCGGTGTAGAACAGCAACAATTTCTGCCCGGCGGACATCACCGCGTCGAGCAGCAACTGACGGTCCTCGCTGCGGACGTCCCGTTCACCAGGTGCTGGATCCCTGGCGAGCACGTCGTCCCCGTCCATGCCGCCTGTGCGGGGGAACACTTCGTCGTCGAGGCCGAGAAGTACTACCACCCGATGCGGAACCGAACGCATCGGAACCATGGTGCACACCGTCAGCTCGCCCGTCCTGAAATTCGTTCGAGACGGGCGGCCTGCGAGCGCTCGGGCGAGCATGGCCCGGACGTCGGCGAGCCGGAGCGGTGCCGCATCGCCGTGACGTGTGGCGGCCGCGATCTCACGCAGTGCCTGCGCTCGCTGCCACGCGTCGGCCGGTGCCACGTCGGCGAGGAGGTCGAGTGCTCGAACCAGGGCACGACGCCACTCGGACGTGGTGGAGGTTCCCTGCATGTCGCGTACGACGCTGGCAAGGCGGTCGATGAATTCCGCCAGACGCCCGGTCAGATCGATGTCGCTGCCGTCGACGTCGTCGACGGGCAGGGCACGTCCGAGCCAGTGGTGCGCGGTTTCGTCGGCCGATACTCCCAGGAGCAGTCGGTCGACGGCGGCGAAGAACGTGTTCTCGGTGAAGTCGTCCAAGCCGACGTCGCGTCGCTGCCGGGAGTTCAGGCCCCAACGTGCGCCAGCCACCTGCGTCCACTCGCGGAGTCGTTCCAGATCGTCGTCGGTGAGCGAGAACTGCCGTCGAACGGGTTCGGCGGCAAGCAAGTCGAGAACTTCGCTCGCGGTGATCCGCCCGACGGCGAGATCGAGCACTGTCGCCACGACGGACAGCATCGGGTTGGTCTGACGGAGACTGCGGTCGGCGAGGCGCACCCTGAGCGAGTGCCCGGGATGATCCAGCGAACCCAGTCCGAACGTCGCTCTGATCAACGGTGCGTAGGTCTCGACGTCCGGACACATCACCACCACGTCACGCGGTTCGAGTGTCGGATCCTCCTCGAAGGCGTGGAGCAACACCTCGCGGAGGACCTCCACCTGCCTGGCCGCGCCATGGCACGCGTGCACGGCGATGGTTCCGTCGGGTGTCGCCGAATGCACCGGCGCGCGTGCAGCTTCGATATCGGCTTGGACACGTCCGAGCAGGGTGGGTACTTCGAAGGATTCTTCCTCGGCACGATCGACGATCCTGGCGTCCAGAGCAAGGAGTCTCGACTGGAGCTCTCGGACGTCCCGGGACAGGCTGGCGAGCAGCGGGTGATCGATCGTCAGGATCGATCGGTCGTCCGCACGCTTGACGATGGAATTCGACCGCGCCCTCTCGTCCCACAGCGCACGACTGGGATGCGGAAGCCAGAAGTGCACGTCTCGATGCTCTGAAATGGCTGCGACCACCTGCAGTTGATCGGTCGTCAGACGAGTAGCGCCGAAGATCGACAATCGGTCCGGAAGCCGGAGAAGATCGGGACGGCTCCGCACGACGTCACAGCTTTCCGAGAGCCGTTCCGCCGGACTCGGCGTGCCGATACGTTCACGGACCGCGCGCCACAGCTCGGCTTGCCAGCGCAGATCCTCCGGCAGGTCGCCACCGAGTCCGTCACTGTCGACGCCGCGCTGCCAGTCGACGAGCATGAGCGGCCGGTCCGCTCCGTAGGTGCGAAACAGACCCGCCAGATGGGCCGCCGTGGACCACCGACGTCCGGCGCGATGGTCGTCGGCACCGTGCCCGAGGTGGTGCGCCACCACCGCGCACCACGGCTGGTCCATCGACTCGTCGAGGACCGCGAGGGTCGCCCAGAGAACTCGATCCGTCGACCACGCGTCGTCCACCGGGTCGAAGCCCGCAGCATCTGCCAGGGCTTCGTCGACGAGCTTTGCCGGAGAGGGGAACTCGATGTTGGCGGCAACGCCGTCGCCCCCGTCACCGCCGAGGGAACCCGACAGCCGCTGCGTCAACCACCGCTCGACACCACGTGCGGGGACGGAGACGACCTCGGCCGCGAACGGATCCGACAACGGCGTGGCCAGAACATCGGCCAGAGCGGACGCGAGAACACTCGTGCGTGTCGCACGATGGATCAGCAGCGTCAACGTCACTCCCTTTGCTCGTCGCCGGCGGCGGAAATCTGACTTGACCCTACTCGAGCCGACCGACACCGAATGCGACCCGCGAGTCATCCGTAAAGCATGAAATAGATCCGAGCAGATCCGACGCGACCGGGCTGCGGCCGATACTCGGCGACATCGGGTCGACGGAGAGGGCGTACACGTGAGTGCAGATGTGCTGATTGCCGGAGCGGGACCCATCGGGCTGACCGCGGCGATAGAGCTGCGTAGGCGAGGTATCGACTGCCGCATCGTCGATTCCGCGTCGACTCCGCCGCAGTACGCGAAAGCCGTTGGTATTCAGCCGCGCACGCTGGAGGTGTTCGAGAACATGGGCGTTTCCGGTGCGATCCTCGATGCTTCGGTGCCGATGCGGGGTCAGATCGCGTTCGACGGAGGTGTCGAGGTCGGCCGAATCGAGCTGACGTTGCCGCCGGATGTTCCGTACTGGTTCGCCGGACTCCCCCAGTACGAAACCGAACGCATTCTCGCCGAGCATCTCGCCGGGCTGGGGACTGTGGTCGAGCGGGGCGTCGGGCTGGCGTCGTTCGAGCAGGACGAGCAGCGCGTCGCTGCGACCCTGACCGACGGATCGACGGCGGACGTGCAGTACTTGATCGGCTGCGACGGGGCCCACAGCGCGGTGCGCAAGCAGCTGGGACTGACGTTCGAGGGTGGGGCGTTCGCGGAGGGCTACATGCTGGGCGACATCGAGGTCGACTGGTCGCTACCACCGGGATACGGGGTCAGGAGCTCACACCGGACCGAGGACGGAACCGTCGACGATCTGCTGGTGGCGATCCCACTTCCCGGCCACGGTCGTTACCGGATGTCGATGTTCGTGCCGGAGGAGCTCACGGCCGCGCCCAGTGCCGGCGACGGCATCGTGCACGGCTTCACCGATGGGCCGGCGCCCGAACTCCACCACATCCAGGCGGTGTTGGACCGGTTGTCGCCCGAACCGACGACGGCACGGAATCTGCGGTGGTCTTCCGTGTTCAAGATCAGCCACCGCATCGTCGACGCGTACGGCAGGGGACGCGTCTTCGTCGCCGGAGACGCTGCGCACATTCATCCTCCGACCGGCGCTCAGGGCATGAACACCGGCATTCAGGACGCGCACAATCTGGCGTGGAAGGTAGCCCTCTCGGTGCGGGGCATCGCCGCGGACGGCCTGACGGACACCTACGACGCGGAGCGCAGGCCTGTCGGTGAGGACGTCGTCGGGATGACCGTCCGCAGCGCCCGCGAGGGCATCGGCGCCGGTGAGAACTCCTTCGAGACGGCGATGCGTCGGCAAGCGCAGTTGTTGATCTCCTACCCGCCGGGTCCTCTCGTGTCGGTAGTCGACGACGCGTCGACCGCGGTGCAACCGGGAGAACGCGCTCCGGATGCTCGGGAGTTGCGTCGGGACATCGTCGCGTTCTCCTTCCGGTTGTTCGATCTGTTCGCCGGGGTGTCGCACACGCTGCTGCTGTGGTCGGACGTCTCGGGGGGCTCGGGGG